>NZ_SMKJ01000035.1:0-34394 GCF_004348615.1 Micromonospora sp. KC207 | reverse complement strand
GCCCGGCGGTGCCGCCGCCACCGCCGCCTCCCGGTCCGATGCCCGCGCCGCCGTTTCCGCCGCCACCGCTGACCGCGTCGGCACCGCCCCCGGCTGGCCCGTCCAGAACCGCGCCACCGGCGCCGGGCCACCACTCGGGCTGGGCCGCCGCCGCGAGTGTCTCCGCACCCACCACGACATCGCCGGACTCCGGGCCGTCCGCGTTCTGGTCGTCTTCCGCGCCGGCGGTCCCGGCTGCGCCGGCGACCCCGCCGTCCTCCGCGCCACCCGTGGTGGTGCCGGCGCCGGCGCTGCCGGCCTGGCCACCACCGACCAACCCGGCCACGCAGCGGGACGGCCTGCCCGCTGGCGCCGGCACGGCGGGGACGCCGGTCTCCCCGGTCTCCGGTGTCCCGGCGTCGGGCCCGCCCGCACCGGGCCGACCGGCGTCCGGCCTGTACGGCGCGGCCCCGACCACCGCCTGGCCGGCGGCAGCCACGAGCGGGGTTCCCGCGCCCGCGACCGGTCCGGCCGGCAGCCGGGCTGCGGTCGGTGTTCCCGCCGGGCGTCCGGAGCCGGGAACGGCCGACCTGGCCAGCATCGTGTACGGCACCGACGGGCCGGGCTTCGCCACGGTCGCGCTGCCTACCGGCGACCAACTGGACAATTCCGGCTCGCTGACCGGGCACATCCTGGCCCAGGGCTGGACGGATGCCCCGACCGCCCGGTCCAGCACCGCCAGGGTGGTGATCGTCATGGCGGCGTCGCTCGGGCTGCTCGTCGCGATCGGGGTGCTCGTCGTACTGCTGGCCGGCAACGCCATGGACGGGCTGGTCGGCGGCCTCCTCAACAGCTGAGGGGCCCGCTGGATGGTGAGCCCGCCCACTACCTTCCCAGGGCACGGTGGCGGGATTGCCGTGTCGCCGTACACTTGTCGTGATCACTGACCCCGGCGCGCGTGAGGCGCGCCCATGGGCGATCTTGCGGGCGATCCGGCGGCGTTCAGCTGCGGCAGGCCATCGCGAAGATGCGCCCCGCTCGAAAGGCATTTCTTGACCACCTTTGCTGACCCCAGCAAGTTCCCGTCCGTCTTCGACGCCTCGGCCCACGCGGGCGACCCGGCCGACACCACCGCCGTCGCCGAGACCGCTCCGGCCGACACCACCACCGACGACAGCGCGACGATCGACGCCGCCGTCGACGCGCCCGCCGACACCGAGACCGACAGCAAGGTCGACGCGGACACCGACGGCGAGGCCCTCGTCGAGGCCGACGTCGACTTCGCCGCGCTCGGCCTGCCCCAGCCGCTGGTACAGGCACTCGGCCGGCTGGGCATCGCCACGCCGTTCCCGATCCAGCGGGCCACCGTCCCGGACGCCCTCGCCGGGCGGGACGTCCTCGGCCGGGGCCAGACCGGCTCCGGCAAGACCCTCGCCTTCGGCCTGCCGGTGATCGCCCGGCTCGCCAAGCGCAACCGGGCCCGCCCGCTGCACCCCCGGGCCCTGGTGCTGGTGCCCACCCGGGAGTTGGCCATGCAGGTCAACGACGCTCTCGTGCCGCTCGGCAAGGCCGTCGGAATCTTCCTCAAGACCGCCGTCGGCGGCGTGCCGTACGACCGGCAGATCGACGCGCTCCGGCGGGGCGTCGAGATCGTCGTGGCCACCCCCGGGCGGCTGGGCGACCTGATCAATCGGGGCGTCTGTCACCTCGACGACGTCGAGGTGACGGTCCTCGACGAGGCCGACCAGATGGCCGACATGGGCTTCCTGCCGGAGGTCACGGAGCTTCTCGCCAAGACGCCGGCCGGCAGCCAGCGGCTACTCTTCTCGGCCACCCTGGACGGTGACGTGGACTCGCTGGTCAAGCGGTTCATGACCGACCCGGTCACCCACTCGACCGCCCCGGCCACCGCCGCCGTTTCGACGATGGACCACCACCTGCTGCTGATCCCGCCGCACGACAAGTTCGCCGTGACGGCGTCCATCGCCGCCCGGTCCGGCCGGACGATGCTGTTCGCCCGTACCCAGCTCGGGGTGGACCGGCTCGTCGAGCAGCTCGCCGCCGTCGGCGTACGAGCCGGCGGGCTGCACGGGGGCAAGACGCAGCGGATGCGTACCAAGACCCTGGCCGAGTTCCGCGAGGGCCGGATGAGCGTGCTGGTCGCCACGGACGTGGCGGCTCGGGGCATCCACGTGGACGGTGTCTCCCTGGTGCTGCACGTCGACCCGCCGAAGGAACCAAAGGACTACCTGCACCGGGCAGGGCGTACGGCCCGGGCCGGCGAGTCCGGGGCGGTGGCCACGCTGGTGCTGCCCAAGCAGCGCCGGACCACGCTCGCCATGCTGGAGAAGGCCGGCGTCGAGCCGGCGGAGACCCGGGTCCGGGCCGGCGACCCGACCCTGGCCGAGCTGACCGGTGCCCGCGAGCCCAGCGGCGTGCCGGTCCGCGACGAGGCTCCCGCCCCACGCCGGCACGGCGACCGCCCGTCCGGCCCGCGCCGGTTCGAGGACCGGGGCGAGCGCCGCTACGGCGACCGACCCACGGGCGAGCGCCGATACGGCGACCGACCCACAGCCGAGCGCCGCTACGACGACCGACCCACGGGCGAGCGCCGCTACGACGACCGGCCCACGGGCGAGCGCCGATACGGCGACCGGCCCACAGCCGAGCGCCGATACGGCGACCGGGACGGCCGGGGCGAACGCGGCTCCGGCGAGCGGCGGTACGGCGACCAGGGGCCGCGTGCCGTTGGGGACCGCCGGTTCGGCGACCGGCCCACGGGGGAGCGCCGCTACGACGACCGCCCGTCCGGCGGGCAACGGTTCGACGAGCGGGCCGGTGGCGAGCGCCGCTACGGCGACCGTCCCACAGGGGAACAACGCTACGACGACCGGCCGACCGCCCCGCGCCGCTACGAGGACCGCCCCGTCGGCGAGCGTCGCTACGGCGACCGGCCCGCCGGGGAGCGGCGGTTCGCGGAGCGGGGTGAGCGAGGCGGGGACCCGCGCACCGGAGATCGGCGGGGCAGCTTCCGTCCCGAGGGGCGCGGACGGGACGACCGACCGCGCGACGACCGGCGCGGCTTCGGCGGGCGACCGCCGGCGCGTACCCACTGATCCTGGCGACGACCGGAACGCCGCTGCGAGCCCACGCCCCGCAGCGGCGTTTCCGCTTGTCCTGCCGGCGCGAACGGCGTGCCGTAACGTCCGGTTCATGCCGGTCACGCCGAAATCGCTGTTCTGGGCCCGGATGGACGCCGCCGGAACCGAGCACGTGGTGTTCGACGAAAACAGCGGGCTCGGCGCGCAGGGCACCGCCCTCGCCGTCGACCCGATCCCCTACACCTGCCGGTACCGGCTGACGACCGGGTCCGACTGGGCGACCAGCCGGCTGGAGGTAGAGGCCGAGGGCGCGGGCTGGCAGCGGACCGTACGCCTGGAACCGGCCGGCGGCCGGTGGCGCGTGACCGCCACCGAGCGGGGCAACCTGGACGCGGCGCTGCGGGCGGCCGGGCATCCGCCGGCTGGCCTGCCCGGCACCGACGACCCGGACCGGCTGGCCGGCGCAACGGACGTCGACCTGGGCGGATCGCCGCTGTTCAACACCCTTGCGGTACGCCGGCTCGGGCTGGCCTCGGCGACGCCGGGGACGGCGCACCGAATCACCGTGGCGTGGGTGCTGGTGCCCAGCCTGACGGTGCTGCCCACCGAGCAGGTCTACACGGCCCTCGGCCCCGGTCGGGTCCGCTTCGCCAGCGGGACGTTCACCGCCGACCTTGACGTCGACCCGGACGGCTGGGTGATCCACTACCCGGGCCTGGCCGACCGCGTCGCCCCGCGTTGAGCCCTCCCGGGCGCGGAGGGGTGTTAGGAAGGGCCCCTTGTACAACAGAATGCGTTAACAGGGGCCCCTCCTTTCACGCGGGCCAGCTGCCGGTGGCGAGGAAGCGGTCGACGGTCGCCAGATGCGGGGCGAGGTCGAGCCCCTGCCCGGCCACCCAGTCGTCGGCGTAGTACGTGTCGGCGTACCGGTCCCCCGGGTCGCAGATCAGGGTGACCACCGAACCGGCGCGGCCCTCGGCGAGCATCCCGGCGATCAGGCCGAACGCGCCCCACAGGTTGGTGCCCGTGGAGCCGCCGACGCGGCGGCCGAGCAGGGCCGAGCCGGCCCGCATGGCGGCCAGGGAGGCGGCGTCGGGCACCTGGACCATCCGGTCCACCACGGCGGGCAGGAACGACGCCTCGACGCTGGGCCGGCCGATCCCCTCGATCCGCGAGCCCCGGCCGGTGCACACCGACCAGTCGGCGGCCTGCCAGGCGGGGTAGAACGCCGAGTTCTCCGGGTCCACGACGCAGAGCTTGGTGGGCAGTCGCCGGAACCGGGTGTACCGGCCGATGGTGGCGCTGGTGCCGCCGGTGCCGGCCCCAACGACGATCCACGCCGGCAGGGGGTGCCGCTCCAGCGCGAGCTGCGCGTAGATCGACTCGGCGATGTTGTTGTTTCCCCGCCAGTCGGTGGCCCGCTCGGCATAGGTGAACTGGTCCATGAAGTGGCCGCCGGAGTCCTCGGCGAGCCAGCGCGCCTCGACGACCACCTTGGCTGGATCGTCGACGAGGTGGCAGCGCCCGCCCTGGAACTCGATCTGGCTGATCTTCTCGGGCGAGGTGGACGCCGGCATCACCGCGATGAACGGCAGCCCCAGCATCCGGGCGAAGTACGCCTCGGAGACCGCCGTCGAGCCGGAGGACGCCTCGACGATCGTCGTCTCCGGGCCGATCCAGCCGTTGCAGAGCCCGTACAGGAACAGGGAGCGGGCGAGCCGGTGCTTCAGCGAGCCGGTGGGGTGCACCGACTCGTCCTTGAGGTAGAGGTCGATCCCCCATTCCCGGGGCAGCGGGAACGGCAGCAGGTGGGTGTCGGCGGACCGGTTGGCATCGGCCTCGACCGTGGCGATCGCCTCGGTCACCCACGTCCGGCTGGCCTCGTCGCACCGGTCGAGATGAGTCATGTTCGAAAACGTAGCAAGCGGATCAGCCCTGGTCGCGGCCGATCAGGCGGTGGGCCGATCAGGCGGTGGGCCGATCAGGTCACGGGTGGCCAGGCGGTGGGCCGGTCAGGCTACGGGGCGGTCCAGCGGCTGTGGGCGGTTCTCCCACTTGGTGGAGAGGGCGATCCCGGTCCGGGTGGAGGCCACCCCGGGGGTACGGTTCAGCCGCACGATCAACTGCTCCAGCTCGGCGATGGTGCCGACCCGCGCCTTCAGCAGGAACGACTCGACCCCCGCCATGAAGTAGCAGGACTCGATCTCGGGCATCCGCCGGAACGCCTCCAGCACGTCGTCGGTGTCGCCGCCGGAGTCCTCGACGATGCCGATCAGCGCGGTCACGCCGAGGCCGATGGACTCGGGCTCCACCTCCGCCCGGTACGCCCGGATGACGCCGCTCGACTCCAGCTTGCCGACCCGCTCGTGCACGGCCGGAGCGGAGAGCCCGACCTGGCGGGCCAGCTCGGCGTACGAGAGTCGGGCGTTGCCTTGCAGCAGCTCCACGAGGCTGAGGTCGATGGCGTCCACGGATTGTGACCCTAGTGGTTGGGGCGTAACGCCGGTCGCCCGGCATGCGTTGCACATGACAGCAGGTGAGTGTCCGCAGACCTTCGGTCGAGGGAGAGCAGAGCCGGTCCCGTTTACTAACTTCCCACTCAGTGCGTTTTTCGCGTTTGGCGGACAGGCCAGGTCGCTGGTGCTGTAATTGCCATACGTCCCTCATGACGGCTCTGGGCTCGCACCGGCCGGGGGCAGTGTGTTCAGCCGAGGGCTTCGTCGACGCGAGGAGGGGGCTGTGGACACTGGAGATCGCCTGCTGACACCGGGTGAGGTCGCCGCGCTGTTTCGGGTTGACCCGAAGACTGTGACGCGCTGGGCAGCGGCCGGCCGGATCGGCAGCATCCGGACTCCAGGCGGGCATCGCCGGTTTCGGGAATCCGAGGTGCGAGCCCTGCTTGAGGGGGAGGGCATGCTGGACGAGGCGGACGACATGGGAAAGGCCCGTAACGCCGGCCCCGCCGCGTCGACCGGCCCCGGCCCGGCCAACGCAGGGATGTACTGACCAGGTGCGCTGACGGGCACGGGCCGGTCAGTCCGGTCCGCGTCCCGGCCACCGATCTCGCGGCCGGGCCGACCCACCGCGCCGCTCAGGAGCGGTCGGCGCCCAGTTCGCCGGACCAGCGGCGAAACAGGGTGTGCGGCACGCCGAGCGCGTCGAGCACCTTGCCCGCCACAAAGTCGACGAGCTGCCGCGCGGAGGCGGACGCCCCGGCGCCGTAGAAGCCGGGGCTGGCTGGCAGCACCACCGCCCCGGCGTCGTGCAGGGCGATCAGGTGTTCCAGGTGGCTGCGGGTCACCGGCGTCTCGCGGGGCACGACCACCACCGGCCGGCGCTCCTTGAGGTTGACCTCGGCGGCCCGCTGCAACAGGTCCTTGGACAGACCGATCGCGATGCCGGCGCAGGCCGCCGTGCTGGCCGGGACGACCGCCATGCCGCGTACCCGGTAGGAGCCGCTGCTGGGCCCGGCGGCGAGGTCGCCGGCGGGCCAGTGCCGCAGGTCGGCGTCGCCCAGGTCGCGCCCGAGCCAGGACGCGAGGTCCTCGGCCCAGTGCCCGTCGCGGAAGGCCCGCCCGGTCTCGTCGAGGATGGTCAGCCGGGCGGCCCGGGAGACGATCAGGTCCACCGGTTCGCCGGCGTCGAGCAGTCCGCGGACCACTGCCGCCGCGTACGGTGTGCCCGACGCGCCGGAAACCCCCACCACCCATGGTTCACGCATACCGTCCAGCCTGCCTGGTCAGGGCGGCCGACTGCCGGCCACCCCCACCCCCCTGGGGCGGGCGGGGGCACCAGCGCGGCAACGACCTGTCATGCTGCGGTGGGCGATCGACGTCCCACGGGAGGAAATCGGTGATGCCCGACGATGTCCTTCGGTCGCTGCGCGCCGACTGCCCGATCCCGCCTCGGCTTTCGCCGTACGCCGATCGGGTGCAACGCTGGCTCGACGACCGGATGCCCAGCGTCGGCCTCCCGCTCGACAGCCCCGCCCTGGACCGGTTGTCCCGCGCCCGGTTCGCCCGGTACGCCGGCCGGCTCTACCCGCAGGCCACCGAGCCCGACCTGCGCGTGATCGCGGCCCTGTTCACCTGGTTCTTCCTGGTCGACGACGCCTGCGACGGGCCGGACAGGCTGCACCCCGACCAGATCATGGCGCTGCGGCACGGGACGCTGCGCCTGTTGCGCGACGGCCCCCGGGGGCAGCACCCGGGCCTCACCGGCCCCCTGCGCCGGCTGCTGGTGCGCGCGTGGCGGGAGCCGCGCCGCCGGATGCCGGACCGCTGGCAGGAGCAGTTCGCCGACGCGGTCGGGCACCACCTGCACGGTGTCTGGCAGGAGGCGGTGGACAAGGCGGCCGGCCGCCCACCTGGCGTGGCCCGGTACGTCGAGCTGCGCCGGGCCACCTCGGCGGCGTACGTGTCGTATTCGCTGATCGAGTTCGTCACCGGCCGGGCGCTGCCCGACGCGGTGTACCACCACCCGCGGCTGCGCGAGATCGCGGACCTCGGCAACGACCTGCTCTCCTGGTACAACGACATCGCCTCGCTGGAGCGGGACCGGGCCACCTCCGGCGGGCACAACCTGGTGCTGGCCCTGGCCGCCGAGCGGGTTGTCGGCGTCAACGCCGCGGTCGGCCTGGCCGCCGAGCGGTGGCGGGCGGCGCTGCGCCGCTTCGTCGAGCTGCGCGCGGGCGTGCCGTCGTTCGGGCCGGCGCTGGACGAGGCCGTCACCGAACACCTCGACGGGATCGCCGCCGCCGTTCGCGGCACGATCGAGTGGACGCTGGAGAGCGCCCGCTACGGCAAGGAGGGGCCCCTTGTCGACGCTCCCGGTAGAGCAGGGGCCCTCTCTTAACCACGAGCCGGCGAGCGCACAAAACCGCAAGCGCACCAGGCCGCGGACCGGCTCAGGGGCGCAGGCCCAGCCGGGCCACCAGGTCGAGCAGCGCGAACACGAACAGCGCGATGCCGACGAACCCGTTCGCGGTGAAGAACGCCCGGTTGACCTTGCTCAGGTCGGTCGGACTGACCACGAGGTGCTGGTACCCGAACGCGGCCGCGGTGAGCGCCAGCCCGATCCACCATGGCCAGCCGAACCCGACGAGCGCCCCGAACCAGATGAACAGCGCGAACGTCACCCCGTGCGCGACGGTGGAGGCGTGCAGGGCGAACCGCAGCCCGTACCGGGCGGGGACGCTGTGCACGCCGATCTCGCGGTCGACGTCGACGTCCTGGCAGGCGTAGATCAGATCGAAGCCGCCGATCCACAGGCCGACGGCCACGCCGAGCAGCCACGCCGGCCACGAGCCGGCGAAGGTGCCGGTGACGGCGAGCCACGCGCCGACCGGGCCGACCGCCTGGGCGATCGCGAGGATCGCGTGCGGCCAGTTGGTGAACCGCTTGCCGTACGGGTAGACGATCAGCGGGATCACCGCGAGCGGCGCCAGCGCCAGGCAGAGCGGGTTGAGCAGGGCGGCGGCGGCGAGGAACACCACGAGCGCGACGGCCGCGCCGGTCCAGGCCGTCCGCAGGCTCACCGCCCCGGTGACCAGCTCACGGGCAGCGGTACGCGGGTTCCGCGCGTCGATGTGCCGGTCAAGGATCCGGTTGGCGGCCATGGCGAACGTCCGCGCCCCGACCATCGCCACGGTGATGAGCAGCAGGTCACCCCAGCGCACCCGCCCGCCGTTGACCTGCATCGCGGTCAGCGCCGACAGGTACGCGAACGGCAGCGCGAAGACGGAGTGCTCGATCGCGACGAGCTTGAGGAAGGACTTGACGCGGCCCGGCCGCGCGGGCGTAACGGCGGCGGTCGCCATCAGATCCCGTACTCCTTCCAACGCTTGTCGACCAGCGACACGACCTCGGGGGCCATGGTCATCTCCTCGGGCCAGCCACGGGTGTAGCCCTCGGTGGGCAGCTTGCGGGTGGCGTCGACGCCGACCTTGCCGCCCCAGAACTGCTGGTACGACGCGTGGTCGAGGTGGTCGACGGGCCCCTCTGTGAGCAGCAGGTCGCGAGCGTAGTCGACGTTGCCGAACGCCCGGAAGGCGACCTCGTGGTAGTCGTGCACGTCGCAGTCGTCGTCGACGATCACGATCAGCTTGGTCAGCGACATCAGGTGCGCGCCCCAGATCGCGTTCATCACCTTCTGGGCGTGCTTCGGGTAGCGCTTGCGGATCGACACGATCGCGCAGTTGTGGAACACCCCGGCGGCCGGCAGGTCGTAGTCGACGATGTCCGGGATCAGCAGCTTCAGCAGCGGCTGGAAGATCCGCTCGGTGGCCTTGCCGAGGCCGTGGTCCTCCTGCGGCGGCTTCGAGGTGACGATCGAGTGGTAGACGGCGTCGCGCTGCATGGTCATCGTCTCGATGTGCAGCACCGGGAACGGCTCGACCGGCGTATAGAAACCTGTGTGGTCGCCGAACGGCCCCTCGGGCAGCCGCTCGCCGGGCTCCAGGTACCCCTCCAGCACGATCTGGGCATGCGCGGGCACCTGGAGCGGGACGGTGAGACAGTCGACCATCTCGACCCGCTCGCCGCGCAGGAACCCGGCGAACAGGTATTCGTCGATGTCGCTGGGCAGCGGCGCGCTGGCCGCGTACGAGACGACCGGGTCGCAACCGATCGCGACCGCGACGGGCAGGCGCTGGCGGAGCCGCTCGGCGACCGCGTGGTGGGCGGTGGAGTCCTTGTGGATTTGCCAGTGCATGCCCAGGGTGTTGCGGGAGTGCTGCTGGAGCCGGTAGAGGCCGAGGTTGCGCTTGCCCGTCTCGGGGTGCTTGGTGTGGGTGAGCCCGTAGTTGTGGAAGATCCCGCCGTCGCCGGGCCAGACCTGGAGGCCGGGCAGCCGACCCAGGTCGACGTCGTCGCCGGAGTACACCACCTGCTGACAGGGGGCGGTCTTGACCTTGCGCGGCGGCACCGACTTGAGCTGCATGACCTTGCCGAGGCCCTCGCGGATGCCGGACCAGCCGATTGGCAGCTCCGGCTTGATCAGTGCGCCGATTCGCGCGCCGATCTCGTCGAGGGAGTCGACGCCCAGCGCCATCGCCATCCGCTTCTCGGTGCCGAACAGGTTGATCGCCATCGGCAGCTCGCCCCGGGTGGGCCGCTCGAAGAGCAGCGCGGGGCCGCCGGCCCGC
Source organism: Micromonospora sp. KC207 (assembly GCF_004348615.1). Classification (NCBI taxonomy): domain Bacteria; kingdom Bacillati; phylum Actinomycetota; class Actinomycetes; order Micromonosporales; family Micromonosporaceae; genus Micromonospora; species Micromonospora sp. KC207. The sequence continues at coordinate 24,170 of NZ_SMKJ01000035.1, read as the reverse complement.
ACGGTCCGGGTGACGATCTCGCTGATCTCCAGCGTCGGGTCCACCGGGACGCTGACCCGGCGCAGCTCCCCCGCCCGTTCCAGAGCCGCGAGGAAGTCCTTCAGATCGGTGTACGGGAACCCACGTGCCGCCATACCCCCAGTCTCCCGCACCCCCTTGAGGTGCAAGGAAGGGCCCCTTGTTAACGCATTCCGTAGAGGAAGGGCCCCTGTCAACAGCCGACACTCCTGCGCTGGAGAAGAGCAAAACACCGGGTGGACGGGGCCGGGCGCCCACCGCTCAGTCCACGTACAGCCGGGCGGCGTCGACGAGGACCACGTCCGGCCGGCGCGCCGCCTCCCGGGCCACTTCGTCGGTGAAGCCCTCTGAGCGGCTCGGTGATTCGGTACCGGCTCCGCCCGCTGCGCAGCGGGTCCGGGTCGCGGACGAGCAGACCCGCGTTCTCCAGGACGGTCAGCGGGTGTTGCAGGTCCGTCGCCTTCCGGCCGATGTAGCCGGCGATGCCGCCCCTGGTCGCGTTCCCCTCCGCCACCGCCGCCAGGACCGAGTGGTAGAGCGCGGTGTCCCGCAGGTCGGGCTCCTCAGCGAGCAGGTAACGCGCCTCACGCGCGTGCGGGTCGGACCGGGCTGGTCAGCTCACCCCGGCGTACGAGTGCAGGCCGGTGAAGAAGAAGTTCACCCCGAACAGGTTCATCAGCATGGTGAGGAAGCCGAGGATGGCGATCCAGGTCGCCACGTTGCGCCGCACGCTCGGGGTGGCCCGGGCGTGCAGGTAGCCCGCGTACACCACCCAGGAAATGAACGCCCAGGTCTCCTTCGGGTCCCAGCCCCACGGCCGGCCCCACGCGGCCTCCGCCCAGATCGCCCCGGCGATCACCGCGAAGGTGAAGATCGGGAACGCGAAGGCGTGCAGCGTGAAGGTCAGCCGTTCCAGGCCGGCCGCCGCCGGCAACCGCTTCGCCAGCGTGTACGGGAAGCTGCGCCGGCCCCGCTCGTACCCGTTGCGCATGAGGAACGCGACCGCCGGCACCACGCCGAGCAGGAAGATGCCGGACGAGAAGCTGATCGTCGACACGTGCACGATGAACCAGTACGACTGGAGCGCCGGGGTCAGCGGCACCACCTCGACGTAGAGCTTCATCTCGGCGAACGCCAGCAGCAGCACCATGACCAGGGTGAGGAACAGCCCGAGGCGACGCAGCGAGGGGCGCTTCCACAGCACGGCCAGCCACGCCGCCGCACCGACGAACGACACGGTCAGCACGAACTCGTACATGTTGCCCCAGGGCATCCGGTCGGCGGCGATGCCGCGGGTGACCGTGGCCGCGAGGTGCAGCGCGGCGGCGAGCGCGGTGATCCAGACCGCGACGCGGCCGGCCAGCCGGCCCCGGTCCGCCGAGCGGTCGCCGCCGGCCGGCGCGGCGTCGGCCTTGGCGATCGGAGCGTCGGGCAGGGCGTCGGCGCTGGCGACCGGCGCGTCGACGCCGCCGACTCTCGCCCCGACCCCCGCGCCGACCAGCTCACGCGCGGGCGCGGCGGGCCGGGCGACGGCACGGGCGTTGCCCAGGGCGTACTCGACGGCGTGGCTGATCATCGCGATCAGGTACGCCAGGATCGCGAACGTGACCAACTGGTCGGAGAGTGCGGACATCACTGCGCTCCTTCTCGCGTCCCGGCCGGGCCGCCCGCGTCGTGGCCCCCGCCGGCCAGCGCGCCCGGCGTACCGTCGCCGGCCCCACCGTCGCCGGCCCGGCCGCCCGGCGTCACGTCGCCGCTGATGGCGGCGACGAGCTGCGCGAACTCGTCGGCGAACCCTGGATAGTCGGTGCGCGGCAGGCCACCGGCCTCCACCAAACTACTACCGGCCGTCGGAGATCCACCGGCGGGGTCGGCCCCGCCAGCCGTCGCCCGGTCGGGCCCGGCCGGCGTGACCCGGAACCACACCCGGCGACGCCGGCCGAACAGGGCGCCCATGAGACCGACCAGCAGCGTCGCCGAGCTGCCGAGCAGCAGGATCGAGCCGGGGTCGTACCGCACCGAGATGGTGATGTACGGCTTCGTGCCGACGAACTCCAGCACGCTGCCGTCGTCCAGCGTCCACTTCTCGCCGACGGCGAGCTTCCGGTCGCCGATCTGCTTGAGCTTGCCGCTGGCGACCTGGCGCTGGTCGAGCTGGTACACCGAACCGGGGATGCCGGCGTCCATGCCCAGGTTCCCCCGGTAGGCGACCAGTACCACAGCCGGGTTGCGTTCGGTCGGGAACTCCGACCGGGTGAACGGGGCCTGCTGGGGCGCGGTGGGCAGATAGAGCCCCTCGAAGGCGACCTGGAGGCCGGCGTCCCGCTTCCCCGTCGCCGGGTCGACGTTGACGTCCGGGAACGCGGCCACACCCTCGCTGGTAAGGGTGGCGTCCCCGGTCGTCAGGAACGGGAAGTTGCTGGTCTGCGTCCTGCCGTACCGGTCGGTGTAGCGCAGGATCGGCGCGTAGCCGTGGCCGAGCAGGTAGACGTTGGCGTCGCCGAGGCGCAGCGGGTCGTTCACCGAGAAGGACGCGGTGCGGGTGGCCCGGCCGGCCTCCTCCACGTCGACCGTGGCCCGGTACGACTCCGGCTGCGTCGACTCCAGGAACGTGGCCTCGAAGTCGGTCAGCGTCAGGCAGAACGGCGGCAGGTCGGCGCTGTCCACCCGGGGGCCGAGCTTGGCCTCGGCGTACTGCTGGCGCGTGTTGCAGAACGCGTTCTCCGCGCCGGCCACCAGCAGCTTGTTGCCGTGCCAGCCGTACCAGGAACCGAGCGCGACGCCGAGCAGCACGACGATCAGCGAGGTGTGGAACAGCAGGTTGCCGGTTTCCTTGAGGTACCCCTTCTCGGCGGACACCTCGTTGCCGCGTACCTGCGCCCGCCAGCGGCGGCGGCGCAGCTCGGCCGCGACGGCCTCGGCATCGGTGGTGACGCCGGTCAGCACGGCGTGCTGGGGCAGCCGGTCCAGCCGCTGCGGCGCGGCCGGCGGCTTCGCCCGCAGGGCGCGCACGTGCTCGCGCAGCCGGGGCACGATGCAGCCGATCAGCGAGGTGAACAGCAGCAGGTAGATCGCGGAGAACCAGACCGACCCGAACACCTCGAACGCGCCGATCCGGTCCAGCCTCGGGGCCAGGTCGGGGTGGTCGACGAAGTACTTGTTGACGTTCTCCGGGTTCACCCCGCGCTGCGGCAGCACCGAGCCGGGGATCGCGGCGACGGCGAGCAGGAAGAGCAGGATCAGCGCCGTACGCATGCTGGTGAGCTGCCGCCACGAGTTACGCAGCAGGGCCAGCACCGGGTTGGGCCGGCGGCGGGGCGCGTCGGCCGGCGGGGCCGGCCGGTCCTCGACGACCGTCATCAGATGCTCACCTCGCCCACGCCCACCGTCGTCTGCAACCAGATCACGAAGTTGGTCCACCCGCCGGTGACCAGCGCAAGGCCGATCAGGACCAGCAGTATCCCGCCGACCCGGGTGACCCAGCGGCTGTTGCGTCGCACGGCGCGGAACACCCCGAGCAGGCGGTGGAAGGCCAGCCCGAAGACGACGAACGGCACGCCCAGCCCGAGGCAGTACGCCACGGCGAGCACCACGGCCCGGTCGAGCTGCCCGCCGGGGGTGGCCATGCCGAGCACCGCCGCGAGCGTCGGGCCGGTGCAGGGCATCCAGCTCAGCGCGAAGACCGCGCCGAAGACCGGGGCCCCGAGCAGGCCGGCGGCGGGCAGCCGGTGGATACGGAACTCCCGTTGCAGGCCCGGGAGCACCCCGACGAACGCCAGCCCGAGCACGACGATCAGCGCGCCGACGCCGATCTCGAGCTGCCGCTCGTACTGGATGAAGACCCGGCCGACGCTGGCGAACAGGATCGCGGTGGCGGTGAACACGGCGGTGAAGCCGGCGATGAACAGCAGCGTCCCGGCGAGGATCCGCCCCTTGACCACCGCGCCGGGCCGGCGCCCTTTCCGGGTACGCTCCGCCGCCCGTTCCCGCACCGCGACCCCGCCGGCCGTATCGCCGGATCGGGCCGGGCCCGCCGGATGGCCGTCCCCGCCGCCGGCCGCCTGCCCGCCGCCGGGGGTGTCGACAGGGTGCCCCTGCTCTACCGGGGGCGTTGACAGGGGGCCCTTCCTTGCGCTCTCCAGGTCGGCGCCGGCCAGGCCGGTGACGTAGGAGAGGTAGCCGGGGACCAGCGGAAGGACGCACGGGGAGAGGAAGCTGACCAGCCCGGCGAGCGCCGCCGCGCCGATGGCCAGCAGCAGCGGGCCGCTGCTGGCGATGTCGTGGAAGGTCTGGCCCATCAGCGCGAACCGTTGGGGGCGGGCCGCTCGGCGGCGATCCGCTCGACGATCGGTCGCAGCCGGTCCTGGGTGACCGCCGACCGGATCACCACGGCGACCCGGCCGTCCCGGTCGAGGATCACGGTGGCCGGGATGGTGTTCGGCGCGATGTCGAAGGCGAGGGCGAGCCGGCTCGGCGGGTCGAACAGGCTCGGGTAGGTCACCCGGCCCTCCTCGAACGCGATGGCCTTGTCCTGGTTGTCCTGCACGTTGATGCCGAGAAACGTCACCCCGGACGCCTTGGTGGCCTGGTAGGTGGCCTCCAGGTCGTCGGCCTCGGCGCGGCAGGGGGCGCACCAGGAGCCCCAGAAGTTGACCACGACGACCTGCCCCAGGTCCTTCGCGACGTCGTAGCTGCCGCCGGTGAGCAGTTCACCGGCCAGCTTCGGGGCGGCGGAGCGCTGGTCGGGGGCGCACTCGATGACCCCGTCGGTGGTCGTGCAGCGCTGCTCCTGGCTATCGGGGGAGCAGGCGGTCAGCGCCGCCGTGGTCGTCACGGCCGCGATGAGCCCCGCGATCCACCTCCGGGCTGACATCAGGCCCCCTTGGCCGTCCGGGCGGTCGGCGATGTGGCGACGAGGTGGGCGGCGGGCTCGGTGTACCCGATCCCGACCACCTTCGTGCCGTCGAAGTGGAACGAGGTGAGGCTGGCCAGCCCGCACTGCCGCTTGCGCGGGTCGTGCCAGAGCCGCTTGCGCTCGACGTACCGGCGCAGCGTCCAGATCGGGAGCTGGTGGGAGACCAGCACGGCCTCCCGCCCCTCGGCGGCGACGCGGGCCGCGTGCAGGGCGGCGAACATCCGCTCGGCGATGGTTCGGTACGCCTCGCCCCAGGACGGGGTGACCGGGTCGCGCAGCACCCACCAGTTGCGCGGGTCACGGAACGAGCCGTCGCCCGGGGAGACCTTCTTGCCCTCGAACCAGTTGGCGCTCTCGATCAGCCGCTCGTCCACCCCGACGGGCAGGCCGAACTGCGCGGCGATCGGGTCGGCGGTCTGCTGGGCGCGTTCGAGCGGGCTGGCCACCACGTGCACCACGTTCCGCTCGGCGAGCCCCTGGGCCGCCGCCTTGGCCATCTGCACGCCCAGCTCCGACAGGCGGAAGCCGGGCAGCCGGCCGTACAGGATCTGGCCCGGGTTGTACACCTCGCCGTGTCGCAGTACGTGGACCACCGTCTTGCTCACCGCAGCGCCCCCTTCGTTCGCGACTGCGGGGCTCGCAAAACCGGCTCACTCCTCGCGCTCACCGCAGCGCCCCCTTCGTTCGCGACTGCGGGGCTCGCAAAACCGGCTCACTCCTCGCGCTCACCACTACCCCCCGTTGCCCACCGCTGCCGCCGCGTTCGCCGCCGCCGGAAGGGCCGCGGCGATCTGTTCCAGGGCGGCGTCGTCGATCGCCGCCGAGACGAACCAGGCCTCGAACGCGCTCGGCGGCAGATAGACCCCGTCGGCGAGCATCGAGTGGAAGAACGCCCGGAACGCCGGGACCTGCTGGGTCCGCGCGCTGTCGTAGTCGACCACGTCGGCGTCCGTGAAGAAGATCGAGAACATGCTGCCCGCGTACGACAGGCGGTGCGGGACCCCGGCGGCGGCCAGCGCGTCGGAGGCCAGCTTGCCCACGACGGCGGCGGTGTCGTCGAGCCTGCGGTAGACCGCGTCGTCGGCCAGGCGCAGCGTGGCCAGGCCGGCGGCGCAGGCCAGCGGGTTGCCGGAGAGCGTGCCGGCCTGGTAGACCGGGCCGGCCGGGGCGAGCCGCGCCATGATCTCCGCGCGTCCGCCGAAGGCCGCGGCCGGCAGCCCACCACCCATGACCTTCCCGTACGTCCACAGGTCGGCGTCGGCCGGGTCGAGGCCGTGCCAGCCGGAGCGGGAGACCCGGAAGCCGGTCATCACCTCGTCGACGACGAGCAGCGCGCCGTGCGCGTGGGCGATCCGGGCGAGCTGGGCGTTGAACCCGTCGCGCGGGGCGACCACGCCCATGTTGCCGGCCGCCGCCTCGGTGATGATCGCTGCGATGTGCTGGCCCTCGGCGGCGAACGCCTCCTCGACGGCGGCGACATCGTTGTACGGCAGCACGATCGTCTCGCTCGCCGCCGCGCCGGTGACGCCGGGCGAGTCGGGCAGGCCGAGGGTGGCCACGCCGGAGCCGGCGGCGGCGAGCAGCGCGTCGACGTGCCCGTGGTAGCAGCCGGCGAACTTCACGATTTTGGAGCGGCCGGTGAAGCCCCGGGCCAGCCGGATCGCCGACATGGTGGCCTCGGTGCCCGAGTTGACCAGCCGGACCTGCTCGACCGGGGTCCGGTCGACGATCTCGGCGGCCAACTCGACCTCACCGGGGGTCGGGGTGCCGAAGCTGGTGCCCCGGGCGGCGGCGGCCTGGACGGCCTCGACCACCTCGGGGTGGGCGTGCCCGAGCAGCAGCGGCCCCCAGGAGCAGACGAGGTCGACGTAACGCCGGCCGTCCGCGTCGTGGAGCCAGGGACCCTCCCCCCGGACCATGAAGCGCGGGGTCCCGCCGACGGCCTGGAACGCGCGCACGGGGGAGTTCACCCCGCCCGGCACGATTGCGCGGGCGCGGTCGAACAGGGCCTCGGAGGCCGGCGCGTCGGCCGGGTAGCGGCCGGATCCGGCGGAGAAGTCATCGGTCACGATGCCGCCATTGTGTCAGCGCCGGGCGGCGAATCGGTAGCGACCCCTGGTCGGGGTTACCGGGCTCACCCGGCGGCGGCGCCCACCCGTGCGACGGCCGCCTCGGCGGGGGCGGACCCGCGCCGAACTGCCTCAGCGGGCCGGGTGAACCGGATCGCGATAGGCTGACCCGGTGGATCGTGCCGAACTGTCCATCGCGGTACACCGAACGGGCGACGAAGTCGTGCTCCGCCTCGCCGGTGAGATCGACATGCTCACGGCCGCCCAGCTCTCGACCGTCGTCAACGAGGCGCTCGCCGATCCGCCGCCGCGGATCGTCCTCGACCTGGGTGGCGTCACCTTCTGCGATTCGCAGGGCCTGGGCACCCTGGTCGTCCTCAGCCGCAAGGCCAGCCATGCGCAGAGCCTGCTGATGCTGACCAACGTCGGCGACTTCCTGCTCCGCGTCCTGGACATCACGGGCCTCCGCTCGGCCCTGATGATCCGCAACGGCGCCCCCGCCGACTGACCCCGGCAGCACCGGCCCACGCCGGGCCAGCCGGACCGGTCGCGGGCGCCGCCCAGGGCCGGGCCGGGCGGGCTACAGGCCGTGACCCCAGCGGGCCTGTTCGAGGAGTTCGACGGCGCGGGCGTGGCAGTCCGGAGCTTCGCCGCGCAGCAGCGTCGTGGCCTCGTCGACCGCGTCGGTGAGCGTCCGCCACTGCGCCTCACGCTCCCGGACCAGGTCGGACTGCGCGGCCAACTGCCGGGTCTTCACCCACAGCTCGACGAAGATCGACACCTTGGCCCGCAGCACCCAGGGGTCGAAGGGCTTGGTCAGGTAGTCCACCGCGCCGACCGCGTACCCGCGCAGGGCGAGCTGGGCGTCCTTGTCGGCGGCGGTGAGAAAGATGATCGGCACGTGCCGGGTACGTTCCCGCCGCTTGATGTGGCTCGCGGTCTCGAATCCGTCCATGTCCGGCATCTGCGCGTCCAGCAGGATGACCGCGAAGTCGTCCACCAGCAACTGCTTGAGCGCCGCCTCTCCGCTCTCCACCGCCACCGACTGCACCGGCAACCCCTGGAGGATCGCCTCCAGGGCCATCAGATTCTCCCGCCGGTCGTCGACCAGCAGCGCTTTGGCCGTCTGGGTCACGAAATCTCCTCGCCTCGGCTGCCGCTCACCCAGGACGCCATCAGCTCGATCAGCTCGTCCAGGTCGACCGGTTTGGTGATGTAGTCGCTGCCCCCCGCCACGAGCGCGGACTCGCGGTCCCCGGGCATCGCCTTCGCGGTCAGGAAGACGATCGGGAGGTCGGCGAAATGGTGGTTACGCCGGATCTGCCGCGTCGTCTCGTATCCGTCCTGGTCGGGCATCATCGCGTCCATCAGCACGACGTCCACCTCCGGATGCTCGGCCAGCAGGCGAACCCCGTCCGCGCCGTTGTCCGAGTACAACACGGTCATACCGTGCAACTCCAATGCGCTGGTCAAAGCGAAGACGTTCCGCACGTCGTCGTCGATGATCAGCACGTTGACGCCCTCCAGCCGGCGGGTGGCCGGCGTCTCGGCCGGCTCCGACAGCGCCAATGGGGGCATGAGCAGCGACGACGGCAGGCCCGCCCGGGCCGGCGAGGGCGGTGCCGGCGCGACCACCGCGTCCGGCGCCAGCACCTCCGGCACGTACAGAGTAAAGGTGGAGCCCTCCCCGGGCGCGGAGCTGACCGTGATCGAGCCGCCGAGCAGGCGGGCCAGGTCCCGGCTGATCGACAGCCCCAGCCCCGTGCCGCCGTAGCGGCGGCTGGTCGTCCCGTCCGCCTGCTGGAACGCCTCGAAGATCAGCGACAGCTTGTCGTCCGAGATGCCGATGCCCGTGTCGATCACCGTGAAGGCGATCACCTGCCGGGCGTTGATCAGCGCAGGGACGTCGAAGACGACGTTCTCGGGGGCCGGGGCGATGCGCAGCGTCACCGCGCCGTTGTCGGTGAACTTCACCGCGTTGGAGAGCAGGTTGCGCAGGATCTGCTGCAACCGCTGCGCGTCGGTGACCAGCGCCGGGGGCAGCTCCCTGGCGAGCCGCACCTGGAAGTCGAGACCCTTCTCCTCCGCCTGCGGGGCGAACGCCTGCTCGACGTACCCCCGGATCTCGGCGAACTGGACCTCGGTCGGCTCGACGTCCATCCGGCCCGCCTCGATCTTCGACAGGTCGAGGATGTCGTCGATCAGGCGCAGCAGGTCCGAGCCGGAGCCGTGGATGGTCCGGGCGAACTCGATCTGCTTCGGGGTGAGGTTCTGCTCCGAGTTCTCCGCCAGCAGCCGGGCGAGCAGCAGCAGCGAGTTCAGCGGCGTACGCAGCTCGTGGCTCATGTTGGCCAGGAACTCCGACTTGTACGCCGACGCCCGGGTGAGCTGCTGCGCCTTGTCCTCCAGGCCGAGCCGGGCCAGCTCGATCTCCCGGTTCTGGGTCTCGATGTTCGCCTTCTGCTCCGACAGGAGTTGGGCCTTGTCCTCCAGCTCGGCGTTGGTGCGCTGCAACTCGGCCGACTGCTCCTGGAGCTCGTGGGCCAGCCGCTGGGACTGGGCCAGCAGTTCCTCCGTGCGCCGGTTGGCCTGGATGGTGTTGACCGCCACGCCGATGGTCAGCACCAGCCGCTCCAGGAACGTCAGGTGCAGCTCGGGGAAGGCCGCCACGCTGGCGAACTCGATCACGCCGAGCAGCTCGCCCTCGAACAGGACGGGAAGCACCACCAGGTCGGCCGGTGGGGTATTGGCCAGCCCGGAGCGCAGGGTGAGCCGGCCGTTCGGCGACGCGCTCACCCGGATGGTCCGGCGGGAGAGTGCGGCCTGCCCCACCAGCCCCTCACCCGGCCCGAACGTGACGTCGTGCCCCCGGGCCACGTAGCCGTACGAGGCCGTCAGCCGCAGCCGCATGCTGCCGTCGGAGGTGTCCGCCAGGAAGAACGCGCCGAGCTGCGCGTCGACCAGCGGGGTCACCTCCATCATGATCATCCGGCAGACCTCGCCGAGGTCCCGCTGCCCCTGGAGCAGGCCGCCGATCCGGGCCAGGTTCGAGTCCAGCCAGCCCTGCTCGGCGTTCTTCTTCGTCGTCTCCCGGAGGGTGACGATCATCTGGTTGATGTTGTCCTTCAGGTCGGCGACCTCGCCCTGCGCCTCGACCGTGATCCGCTGGGTCAGGTCGCCCCGGGTCACCGAGGTCGACACCTGGGCGATGGCCCGTAGCTGGGTGGTGAGCGTCGAGGCAAGCTGGTTGACGTTCTCCGTCAGGTCCCGCCAGGTGCCCGAGACGCCCTTCACCTGGGCCTGGGCACCCAACTTGCCCTCGATGCCGACCTCGCGGCCCACCCGGGTCACCTCGTCGGCGAACGACCGGAGCTGGTCCACCATCGTGTTGACGGTGTTCTTCAGCTCCAGGATCTCGCCCTGCGCGTCCACCGTGATCTTCTGCGACAGGTCACCCTTGGCCACCGCCGTGGTGACCGAGGCGATGTTGCGCACCTGCGACGTCAGGTTCGACCCCATCGAGTTGACGTTGTCCGTCAGGGCCCGCCACGTACCCGAGACGCCCTTGACCTGGGCCTGACCGCCGAGCTTGCCCTCGGTGCCCACCTCCCGGGCCACCCGCGTCACCTCGTCGGCGAACGAGCTGAGCTGATCCACCATCGTGTTCACCGTCGACTTCAGCTCCAGGATCTCGCCCCGGGCATCCACCGTGATCTTCTGCGACAGGTCACCCTTCGCCACCGCCGTCGAGACCTGGGCGATGTTGCGCACCTGGGCGGTCAGGTTCGACGCCATCGAGTTCACATTGTCCGTCAGGTCCCGCCAGGTGCCGGCCACGCCGCGCACCTGGGCCTGGCCGCCCAGCTTGCCCTCGGTGCCCACCTCCCGGGCCACCCGCGTCACCTCGTCGGCGAACGAGCTGAGCTGATCCACCATCGTGTTCACCGTCGACTTCAGCTCCAGGATCTCGCCCCGGGCATCCACCGTGATCTTCTGCGACAGGTCACCCTTCGCCACCGCCGTGGTGACCGAGGCGATGTTGCGCACCTGCGACGTCAGGTTCGACGCCATCGAGTTCACGTTGTCCGTCAGGTCCCGCCACGTACCAAGGACGCCCTTGACCTGGGCCTGACCACCCAGCTTGCCCTCGGTGCCCACCTCGCGCGCCACCCGCGTCACCTCGTCGGCGAACGAGCTGAGCTGATCCACCATCGTGTTCACGGTGTTCTTCAGCTCCAGGATCTCGCCCTGCGCGTCCACCGTGATCTTCTGGCTCAGGTCGCCCTTCGCCACGGCCGTCGAGACCTGCGAGATGTTGCGCACCTGGCTGGTCAGGTTGCCGGCGAGCTGGTTGACGTTCTCGGTGAGGTCGCGCCAGGTGCCGGAGACGCCGCGCACCTGGGCCTGACCACCCAGCTTGCCCTCGATGCCCACCTCGCGCGCCACCCGCGTCACCTCGTCGGCGAACGAGCTGAGCTGATCCACCATTGTGTTCACGGTGTCCTTCAGCTCCAGGATCTCGCCCTGCGCGGCGACGGTGATCTTCTGCGACAGGTCACCCCGGGCGACGGCCGTCGAGACCTGGGCGATGTTGCGCACCTGGGCGGTCAGGTTCGACGCCATCGAGTTGACGCTGTCGGTCAGGTCCTTCCAGGTGCCGGCGACGTTCGGCACGTCGGCCTGGCCGCCCAGCTTGCCCTCGGTGCCCACCTCCCGGGCCACCCGGGTCACCTGCTCGGCGAAGAGACGCAGCGTGTCGGTGAGCGAGTTGATCGTGTAGGCCAACTCGGCGACCTCGCCGCGTGCCCCGACCGTGATCTTCTGCGACAGGTCGCCCTTCGCCACCGCCGTCGCCACCTGGGAGATCGACCGCACCTGGCCGGTCAGGTTCGACGCCATGGTGTTCACCGAGTCGGTGAGGTCCTTCCAGGTGCCGGCCACCCCGCGCACGTCGGCCTGGCCGCCCAGCTTGCCCTCGGTGCCCACCTCCCGGGCCACCCGGGTCACCTCGTTGGAGAAGGACGAGAGCTGGTCGACCATCGTGTTGACCGTGCGACCGATCCGCAGGTACTCGCCGCGCAGCGGGCGACCGTCGATCTCCAGCGCCATGTGCTGGGAGAGGTCGCCGTCGGCCACGGCCACGATCACCCGGGCGATCTCGGTGGTCGGGCGGCCCAGGTCGTCGATCAGCGAGTTGACCGCCCGGTGGCCCTCCGCCCAGGAACCCTCCAGCCCCTCCTCGTCCAGGCGCTGGGTGAGCCGGCCGTCCCGGCCGACGACCCGGCTGATCCGGCGCAGGTCGAGATGCTGCCGCTCCTGGAGGGCCACCACGTCGTTGAACGCGTCCGCCACCTCGCCGGCCCCACCCGCCCGGCGGGGCAGCCGCACCTTCAGGTCGCCACCGCGCACCCGGCGCAACGCCGCCGTCAACTCGCGGAGCAGGGCGGACGGGTCCGGCGCGGACGGGTCCGCGGCTACCGAGTGTTTCGCCGTGGTCATCGCATTCCTCGCTTTTCGGGGGCCGCCGGCGCCCCGTCGACGCACCGGCCGTCTCATCATTGTGCCCGCCTGGACGACGGTGTCATGCCGCACGCTCGCCCGCCACGCCCGCCGACCAGGGCCGACGCGGCCACACCCGCCCGCCGGCCCGGGGGCCGGCGCAACCCCTCTGCCCGCCACAGGCCGGCACGACGGCGGCACCGGCACCGGCCCCGCGCGCGCCACGGGCTCCGACCGCCGGATCGGCTTGGCTTGGGGCCGGGCGCAGTGGAGGATACGGAGGTGTCAGCGGAGGCGGGGCCGGCGGCCTTCGACAGTCCGGACGAGCGCGTCCGGCGGGTACGGCTGCCCGCCGACCGGCGGACGCCGGCCGCCGCGCGTGCCCTGGTCCGCTCGGTGCTCACCGCCGCGCGCCTCGACGACCTGGTCAGCGAGGCTCTGCTGCTCACCACCGAGCTGACCACCAACGCCGTCGAGCACGCCCGCACCGAACTGGACATCGAGGTCGTCGCCGACGACGTCGGGCTCACCGTGACGGTCTCCGACTTCGCCGCCGGCTCGGTCGACGAGCTGACCGTCGGCGTACGCAACGACACCTCCAAGATCGACGAGGTCTCCGAGCGCGGCCGGGGGCTGCTGCTGGTGGATCACTTCGCCAGCCGGTGGGGCACCACCTACCTGCCCACCGGCAAGGGGGTGTGGTTCCGGCTGGACCGGCCCGGCGCCACCGATGGGCAGCGGATCGCCGCCGGCCCCCAGGCCGGCGCCGCCGGGGGCACGCCGATGTCGATCGCCGACGGGGAGCACCTGGGGCCCAGCGCCGGGGCGATGAGCGAGCTGATGCAGACCGCCCCCGACCAGTACGCCGACGATCCGCTACCGGACTTCGCCACCGAACTGCTCACCCGGCTCGCCGAGATGGTCGGCGCGGCCGGCGGCCTCGTCCGACTGGACCGGGGCGACGGGCTGGGCCGGCAGGTCCTGGCCCGGTACGGCCGCACCCCCCGCGCCGGCAACGAGCTGCTGCGGGTGCCGCTGGCGGTGCACCGGCCGTACGCCGGGGAGCTGGAGCTGGACGCCGCTCCCTCGACGTACGCACGACCGCTCGCGGTGCTGACCGCCGAGCGGCTCTCGCTGCACCTGGAGAACGACCGGCTGCGCCGCGCCGACGTCCGCCGGCAGGCCTGGTTGACGTTCCTGGCCGAGGCGGGCGAGCTGCTCGCCCAGTCCCTGGACGTCGAGCTGACGATGGTGCTGATCCCGCAGCTCGTGGTCCCCCGCCTCGGGCAGTGGTGCGCGGTGCACACGTCCGACGAGTGGGGACGGCTGAGACTCGCGGCGGCCACCCATGCCGACGAGACGGTGCTGCCGCAGCTACACAAGGTGCTCCGGGAGACCGGGCCGGACTCGGTGCAGTCCCGGCTGCGCGAGGCGTCCCGGCTCGGATCGCAGGTGCCGCTCGGCGGGCCGATGGAGGGCTTCGCCGTCCCGCTGGTGGCGCGCGGGCAGCGGCTGGGCACCCTCGCCGTGGGCCGCCACCAGCGGCACCGGCACGACCCGGACGAGGTCGCCGTGCTGGAGGACATGGCGCGGCGGGCCGCCCTGGCCATCGAGAACGCCCGCATCCACGCCGAGCGGCGGCGGGTGGCGCAGACCCTTCAGCGGTCGCTGCTGCCGCCGGTCCTGCCGGTGGTCGACGGCATCGGCTTCGCCGCCGAGTACGAGCCGACCGGTGACGACGCCGAGGTGGGCGGCGACTTCTACGACGTGCTTCCGCTGCCCGACGGGCGCTGGCTCGTGGTGGTCGGCGACGTGTCCGGCAAGGGGGTCGAGGCGGCGGCCGTCACCGGGCTGGTCCGGGACGTCATCCGGGTGCTGGTCAGCGACGGCAAGCCGCTGCCGGAGGCGCTCGGCCGGCTCAACGAGACGCTTGTCGATCGGGGCGGCGGGCGCTACTGCACGCTCGCGCTGGCGGCCGTCGGACCGGGCGAGGGCGACCAACTCGACGTGTCCCTGCACCTGGCCGGCCACGACCGCCCGGTGCTGCTGCGGGTCGGCGACGGGGCCACGTTCGTCGGCGCCGGCGGCACCGCGCTCGGCCTGCTCGACGCGATCACCTCGCCGGCCGCCGAGCTCACCCTGGCCCCCGGAGATTCGTTGATCTTCTACACCGACGGGGTGACCGAGCGCCGGCGCGGCCGGGAGTTCTTCGGCACGGAACGGCTGCGCGAGTCCGCCGCGCCGCTGGCCGGGTACTCGGCCGACGTGGTGGCCGCCCGGCTGCGCTCGACGGCGCTCGGGTTCTCGGGCGAGACGCCCCGCGACGACATCGCGATCCTGGTGCTGCGCAACGACCGCCGCTGACCCCATCGGCACGACCTGCGGGCGCGCCGGGCGAGCGCCGGCGGACGCGCGGGGCCAGCCAGGCCGCGCGGTGCGCTCAGAGGCCGCCGGGGAGGCGGCCCGGAGCCAGGCGCTGGTGCGGGTCCAGGTATTCCTTGGCCGCCCGCAGCCGGGGCAGGGAGGTCAGCTCGCCCCACAGGTCGACCGACTCCCGCACCGCTGGCGGCGCGGCGACCACCACGCACCGGCCACGCCGGGCGAGCAGCACGGCGCGCACCCCGGCGACGATGGACGCCACCCGCTCGGCGGGCAGGGTGCCGGGCAGCGCCGCGTGCAGCACGCCCTGGCCGGCGGAGCCGCGGACCGGCACCGGGCCCCCGGCCGCGTCGCGCAGCGCGTAGACGGCGGCGTGCAGGTCGGTGATCGGCACCTCGATGCGCAGCGCCGTCTCGCCGGGGCCGAACGGGTAGCGCCGCCACCACTGCGGGGCCGAGTGGTCGATCGTCGCCTCGTCGCCCAGCAGGCCGCACAGCCCATCGGCGCGTTCGGCGACGTCGGCGGGGCCACCCTCCAGCAGCACGGTCAGGCTGCCCGCCCCGGCCGGGACCACCGTGCGCCGGAACATGGAGGGGTGGCGGGCCCGGGCGAGAGCCTCCGGGGTGTCCGGGTGCAGCGGCGGGCGCACCCGGTTCGCCCGGGCCGGCAGGTCCAGCTCGACGGCGGCCGGGTCCAGCCGGGCGGCGAGCACCTCCCGGACCAGGCCGTCGACCTCCAGCGGGCTCCACACCGCACGGGTGACCCAGGCCCGGCTGGCCGGCACGGGCTGCACCCGCAGGGTGGCCGAGACCAGCACGCCGAGGCCGCCCTGCGAACCGCACAGCAGCCGGGCCAGTTCCAGGCCGGGCGCGCCGCCGCCCGCGCTGATCAGCTCGCCGCTGGCGGCCAGGTAGCGCACGCCGACAAGCTGCTCGCAGGGGCTGCCGTGCCGGTGCCGCAGCGGGCCGGACTCGTCGGCGGCCAGCACCCCGCCGACGGTCGCCCCGGGCGAGGGCGCGTCGAGGGCCAGCCGCAGCCCCGACCGTTCCAGGGTCGCCTGGACCGCCCGCAGCGGCGTGCCCGCGCCGATCTCGGCCACGCCGGCGTCCGGCGGCCGGTGAGAGATCCCGGCCAGCCGGCCGGTGTCGAGCATGATGTCGACGTGGTCGGGGGCTGCGCCCCAGTCGATCTTCGTGCCGGCGCCCCGGGGCACCACCGTCAGGTCGTGGGCGGCGGCCAGCCGCAGCACCTCGGCCGCGGCCTGCTCGGTGCCGGGCACCGCCACCCACCGGGCCGGCTCACCGGCGACCTCGTCTGCCGCCCCACCCAGCCGCGCGAAGGGCGGGCCGCAGATCTCCGCCAGCCGACGGGTGATGCCCACTGCCCTGGATCGGTCGATGGACCACGCTGCTGCCGCCATGGCGGCAATCGTACATGTGTTCGAACACTCGGTCGCCTCGCCCGGCCGGCGCGCGGGCGTCGATCTCGACGGGCGGGTACCGGAACCCCGGCGGCCGGTAACCTGACCGGCGTGACCACCGAGACCCCCGTGCCCGCCGCCAAGCGGATCCCCGTCGAGCGCACCCACCACGGCGACACCGTCGTCGACGAGTACGCCTGGCTGGCCACCAAGGACGACCCGGAGACGATCGCCCACCTGACGGCGGAAAACACGTACACCGAGGCGCGCACCGCACACCTGGCGGAACTGCGGGACACCCTGTTCGAGGAGACGCGTCGGCGCACCCAGGAAACCGACCTGTCGGTGCCGGTCCGCAAGGACGGTCACTGGTACTACACCCGCACGGTCGAGGGCCAGCAGTACGGCGTGCACTGCCGCCGCGCGGTCCGCGACGGCGAGACCGAGCCGCCGGTCAGCGTGGACGGTGCCCCCCTCGACGGCGAGGAGGTGCTGCTCGACGGCAACCTGCTCGCCGAGGGGCACGACTTCTTCTCCCTCGGCGCGTTCGACGTCAGCCCCGACGGGCGCTGGCTGGCGTACTCGACGGACTTCACCGGTGACGAGCGGTTCACCCTGCGGGTGAAGGACCTGACCACCGGCGAGGTGCTGGCCGACGAGGTGCCGGACACCTTCTACGGCACGGCCTGGTCGGCGGACGCCTCGGTGCTGTTCTACGTCACCGTCGACGACGCCTGGCGGCCCAACCGGGTCTGGCGGCACCGGATCGGGTCCCCGGCGAGCGAGGACGTCGTGGTCCACCAGGAGAACGACGAGCGCTTCTGGGTCGGCGTCGAGCTGACCCGGTCGGAGAAGTTCGTCCTCATCGACGTCCACAGCAAGATCACCAGCGAGGTGCGGGTCATCCCCGCCGGCAACCCCACCGGCGAGCCGGCGCTCGTCGCGCCGCGCCGGCAGGGCGTGGAATACAGCGTCGAGCACCACGGGCACCGCTTCCTGATCCTGCACAACGACGACGCCGAGGACTTCGCGCTCGCGTACACCTCGGCGGACGCGCCCGGCGACTGGGTGCCGCTGATCCCGCACTCCCCCGGCACCCGGCTGGAGTCGGTGGACGCGTTCGCCGACCACCTGGTCGTCTCGTTGCGCAGCAACGGGCTGACCGGGCTGCGGGTGCTGCCGATCGGCGGCGGCGACGGCCACGACATCGACTTCCCCGAGCCGATCTACAGCGTCGGGCTGGACAGCAACCCGGAGTACCGCACCCGGCAGGTCCGGCTGCGTTACGCCTCGCTCGTCGCCCCCGAGTCGGTGTACGACTACGACCTGGTCACCCGCAAGTTGACCCTGCGCCGGCGCAAGCCGGTCCGGCCCGGCCCGGACGGCCGCGAGTACGACCCGGCCGACTACGAGCAGCACCGGGACTGGGCGCTCGCCGACGACGGCACCCGGGTCCCGATCTCGCTGGTCTGCCGCGCCGGCACCCCCCGCGACGGCTCCGCCGGCTGCGTCATCTACGGGTACGGCTCGTACGAGGCGAGCATGGACCCGTGGTTCTCCATCGCCCGACTCTCCCTGCTGGACCGGGGCGTCGTCTTCGCCGTCGCGCACATCCGCGGCGGCGGCGAGCTGGGTCGGCGCTGGTACGACCAGGGCAAGATGCTGGCCAAGAAGAACACCTTCACCGACTTCGTCGCCTGCGCCCGGCACCTGGTCAAGTCCGGCTGGACGTCGGCCGACCGGCTGGTGGCCCGGGGCGCCTCGGCCGGGGGCCTGCTGATGGGCGCGGTGGCCAACCTCGCGCCGGACGCGTTCGCCGGCATCGTCGCGCAGGTGCCCTTCGTGGACCCGCTCACCTCGATCCTCGACCCGTCGCTGCCGCTGACCGTCACCGAGTGGGAGGAGTGGGGTAACCCCCTCGACGACCCCGAGGTGTACGCGTACATGAAGTCGTACGCCCCGTACGAGAACGTGGCCCCGAAGGACTATCCGGCCATCCTCGCGGTGACCAGCCTCAACGACACCCGGGTGCTGTACCACGAGCCGGCCAAGTGGATCGCCCGGCTGCGGGCGGTCGCCCCGCAGGGCGACTACCTGCTCAAGACCGAGATGGGGGCCGGGCACGGCGGCCCGAGTGGCCGGTACGACTCGTGGCGCGAGGAGGCGTTCGTCAACGCCTGGATCCTCGACCGCCTGGGGGCGTGAGGGTCAGGCGGTGGTGACCAGGTCTGCGAGCACGGTCGAATCGACGTTGCCGCCGGTCACCACCGCGGCCGTACGCCCCGCCGGCAGCTCGCCCGCGCGGAACAGCCGGGCGGCCGCCGCCACCGCCCCGCTGGGCTCGACGACCAGCCGGGCCTCGCGGATCAGGCGACCGGCCGCCGCCCGGATCTCCTCCTCGGTCACCGTGACGATGCCGTCGAGACGTTCCCGCAGGTGGGCGAGGGTCAGCTCAGACAGGTTGGAACGCAGCCCGTCCGCGCAGGTCCGGAAGGTCAGCTCCACGTCCCAGGTGACCACCCGCCCGGCCGCGAGCGAGTCCCGCGCGTCGGCGGCGAGCAGCGGTTCGACGCCGTACACGGCGGTCGACGGGCGCAGCGCCTTGACCGCCGTGGCGACCCCGGAGGCGAGGCCGCCCCCGCCGACCGGCACCAGCACCACGTCGACGTCGGGCAGGTCGGCGACGATCTCGGCCCCGGCGGTGCCCTGGCCGGCGATGATCCGCCGGTCGTCGAACGGCGGCACCAGCGTCGCCCCGGTCGCGGCGACGATCCGCCGGGCCTCGGCCAGCCGCCGGGACGGCGGGACGAGCAGCACCTCCGCCCCGAGCGCCCGCATCCGGGCGACCTTCACCCCGGGGGTGCCCTCCGGCACCACCACCGTGCACGGCATGCCGGCCGCCCGCGCCGCGTACGCGAGGGCTTGGCCGTGGTTGCCGGACGAGTGGGTGACCACCCCCCGGTCCCGGTCGTCGGGGTCGAGCCGGACGACCGCGTGGGTGGCCCCACGCAGCTTGAACGAACCGACCGGTTGCAGGCTCTCCGGCTTCAACCACAGCCTGTCGTCCCAGGGCGCGGCCAGCAGCGGCGTGCGCAGAACGGTCGGCGCGATGTCGGCGGCGGCGGCCCAGATGTCGTCGAGCGTCACGAGTTCCATCGCACCATCCTGCCGTTGGCCGGCACCGCGTCGCACCTCAGGTCGCCCGCAACTCCTCGACGGTCGTGCTGGCCCGCAGGAAGAGCAGCCCGACCGCGACCGTGAGGGCCACCGCCGCGACCGCGCCGGCCCCGACCAGGGCCAGGTGCTCCAGCGGTACGCCGGGTGTGGCGTACCGCTGGAGCCCGTCGACCGTGCGCGTGCGTGCCGGCCCGAGGAGGAACCGGCCGAGCAGCAGCCCCACGGTCAGGGCGAGCAGCACCGTCGGCACCGCCGGGGCGAGCGCCTGCCAGGCGATCGACCGGCCCAGCACGCCCCGGGGGACGCCCTGCGCGACCAGCGCCGCGTACGCCCGGCGGCGGGCCACGACCCCCTCGACCAGCGCGACCAGCAGCCCTCCGGCGGCGATCGTGACCGCCACCGCGACGGCGACGTCCACCAGCCCGAGCGTGTCCAGGTAGAACGGGTTCGCCCAGCCGACGTCACCGAGCGCCCGTGCCTCGGCCAGCTCGGCGTCGTACCGGGCCTGGAAGTGGGCGCGGTGGGCCGCCGCCCCGCCGCCGAACAGAACGGCCGCCAGCAGCGCGGCGAAGGTGCGGCTGCCGGCCCACGGGTCGGCGGTGAGCCGGCGGGCGGCCAGCAGCGCGGCCGGTCCGCGGGCGAGCCGGTGCAGCAGCCGGCCGGCGGTGTACGAGAACCAGCCCGAGGCGAGCACCAACCCGACCAGGGCGGCGAGCCCGCCGACGACGGCCAGGGCCGGCAGGTACGGCAGCGGCGCCTGCACGTTGTGGCGATCCAGCCAGATGAGCAGCGGGTGGTAGCCGGCGAACGCCCCCAGGCCGGCCGGGATGAGCAGCGCGAACCAGGGGCGGGGCGGTCGGTCCCGGTGGACGCGACGGACCACGCCGAACGGGGTGGTTACGACCCGGCGCAGCAGCAGCGCGGTGGCCGCCGCCGCGACGACGGGCAGCCCGAGCACCACCGCCGCCAGCGCGACCGGCGACGGCAGCACGTCCGTGGGCAGGGCGAGCCGGCCGTCCGCGTCGGGCCGGTCGAGCAGTTCCCGGGCGACCAGGAAGACCAGCAGGCCGCCGACGGTACCGAGCAGGCTGGCCACCCCGGTCTCCAGCGCCGCGAGCCGGGTCACCTGGCCGGGGGTCGCGCCGGCCAGCCGGAGGGCGGCCAGCCGGCGGTCCCGAGCCGGCGCGCCGAGGCGGGCGCACTGCCCGGCCAGCGCCAGCACCGGCAGCGTGAGCAGCAGCAGCGCGAAGGCCGTCCCGCCGCGCAGCCCCGGCTCACGCAGCAGCGCCGTGGCGTACTGGAGGGACTCGCGGGCCCCGTTGTCGCCGGTTGCCGGCGGCGTCGGCACGGCCAGCACGGCCAGCGCGGCCAGCCCGGCGAGGGCGGCGAGGGCGGCGCTGAGCGCGGTCAGCGCCACCCGGGCGGTGTCGGTGCGGGTGCCGGCGAGGGCAAGCCGGCCCAGGGTGCCCGGCCTCACCGCAGCCCGCCAGCCGGTGCCCCGCCGGCGAGCAGCCCGGGTGCGGTCGCCGCCGGCAGGTCCACCCCCAGGCCGGACCCGTCCACCTCCCCGTCGCGGAGCATCACCTCGCGGTCGGCGTACCCGGCGATGCGCGGCTCGTGGGTGACCAGCACGACCGCCGTACGCTGCTCGCGGGCCAGCCGGACGAGCTGGGTGAGCACCTGCTCGCCGGCCAGCGTGTCCAGCGCGCCGGTCGGCTCGTCGGCGAAGAGCACCCGGGGCTCGGTGACCAGCGCCCGGGCCAGCGCGCAGCGCTGCTGCTGCCCGCCGGACAGCTCGCCTGGCCGCGCGTCGGCCACGTCCGCCACGCCCAGCCGGTCCAGCCAGGCCACCGCCACCGTCCGCGCCGCTCGCCGCCGGGTGCCGGCGAGCAGGAGCGGAAGGGCGGCGTTCTCCGCCACGGTCAGCTCGGGTACGAGCTGGCCGAACTGGAACAGCACCCCGAACTCGGTGCGGCGCAGCTTCGACCGGGCCGCCTCGGGCCAGGTGTCGATCCGCTCGCCCCGCCAGCAGACCTGGCCGGCGTCCGGGCGCAGGATGCCGGCCAGGCAGTGCAGCAGGGTGGACTTGCCGCAGCCGCTCGGGCCGGTCACCGCGACGATCTCCCCCTCGGCGACGTCGAGGGTGATCCCGCGCAGCGCGGGTGTCGGCCCGTACGCCTTCACCACGCCGCGAGCCTGAAGTTCCGTCACGAGTGCACCTCCTGGTGCCATTCGGCGATCCGCTCCAGGGTGGTGCGCAACCACCTCAGGTCGGCGTCGAGGTGGGCGATGGCGTAGTCGGCCGCGACGACGTCGTCGAGGCTGGCCGAGGGGTCCGTCTTGACGGCGGTCAGCGCACGCATCCGGTCGGTGTGCGCCTGGCGCTGGGCGACGAGGTACGACCGGACCCGGCCGGTGTCGGCGACCAGCAGCGCCACCACCACCTTGGCGAAGAGCGTGCTGGCGACGTACGGCAGCGGCGGCTCGACCTCGGCGAGCCAGGCGGCCAGGGCGTCGCGCCCGGCGGCGGTGAGCGTGTACGCGGTGCGGTCCGGGCCGGCGTCGCGGTCCTGGCCGGCGGGGGCCACGAGCCCGTCCCGCTGGAGCCGGCCGAGCGTGGCGTAGACCTGCCCGAACGCAAGCGGGCGGGCCCGGGGCAGCCGCCTGTCGTGCGCGCGCTTCAGCTCGTACCCATGCTTGTCGCCCTCGGCGAGCAGGCCGAGCAGCACGTGCGGAGTGGACACCGGGCCCACTATTCACTGGGAGAATAGTGGAGTCAAGCGTCAGCTCGGCGACCAGCCGGGGTCGCGGCCCATCCGGGCGACGGCCCGCTCCAGCTCGGTGGCGTCCGACGGGGCGGCGACCGGCGGGGCGAAGGTCCCCATCTGCCGGCTCGTCTCGCCCATCCGGTCCATGAACGCGTTCAGCGTGGCGATCGTGGCCGGCGCGGCCTCGTACGGCTGGCCAATGGCCCGCGCCAGGTCCCACGCGTGCACGGTGAGGTCGGTCACGGCCATGTCGCCGACAGTCTCCTGAGGCAGCCCCGTTCCGGGCGACACCCCCTCCAGCGCAGCCGGGTCGGCCCACGCCTGGACCAGCCGCTGCGTCTCGGCGGCGAACCGCTCTCGCCAGCCGTCGGTGAGCAGATCGCCCTCGTCCGTCAGGTCCACCGGCTGCCGGGCGGCCATCGTCTGGAAGTTGACCACCGCGTGGAAGAGATGGTTGAGCAGCACCCGCACGGTGTAGTCCTCGCAGGGGGTGGGCAGGTCGAACTGGTCGTCGGAGATCCCCCGGACCACCGCCACGGCGCGCGGCGCGGCGTCCGCCAGCAGTTCACTAGTCTTCGTGGTCATGATGGCAGCATATGAGGGCGAACTAGTAGAGCCAGCCGCGCACGGACAATCCGGCCATCCGTGACTCGCCGGGCAGGCGACGTGAATGTAAACGGGCTCAGCCGACCGGCGGGAACCGGGTGAGGAACGCCCGCCACGCGGCCGGGGCGAACGCCAGCACCGGGCCGGTGCGGTTCTTCGAGTCGCGTACGACCACCACGCCGGGCAGGTTGCCGGCCACCTCGACGCAGTTGCCGCCGGTGCCGTTGCTGCGGCTGCTGGTGCGCCATTGGGCAGCGCTCAAATCCATGGTTCCGCCTCCGTGATCTCCGCGATCAGCTCGATCGACCGCTGGTGGGGCAGCGCCTCGCCCCGGATCGACTCCCAGACGTCGACCGCCCGGCGCACGTCCACCGGGCGGTCGACAGCCTGACCACCGAGCTGAGTCTCCACATAGACCATATCCTCGCCGACCGGCGGCGTGGCGATGACGAACGGGCCCTCCAGCCCGGCGTACGCGCCCACCGCGAACGGCACCACGTGGACCCGCACCCGGGGCAGCCCCTCGCCAACCTTCACCAGGTGGCGTAGCTGCTCCCGCAGCACCTCCGGCCCGCCGACCGGCCGGCGCAGCACCGACTCGTCCACCACCACGGTCAGCGTCGGCGGCCGGTCCCGGGTCAGGATCTCCTGCCGGTCCAGCCGGGTGACGACCTGCCGCTCGACCTCCTCCACCGAGAGCAACCCGCTTCCGGACAGGACCGCGCGGGCGTACCGCTCGGTCTGGAGCAGGCCCGGGACGTAGAGCGGCTCGTACCCGCGCAGCGCGGTCGCCTCCTGCTCGATCCCCGCCCACTCCCGGAAGTACGGCACCACCGTCTCCCGGCTGATCCGGCGCTGGATGCGGACGAACCGGCCGCCCCCGCCGAGCACCGCGTCGCAGCGCCGGGCCAGGTCCGCGCTGGGCCGCCGGTCCCCCGTCTCGATCTTGGCAATCAGCGCGGCCGAGTAGCTGACCGCCTCGGCCAGCGCCGCCTGCGAGAGCCCGGCGGTCGAGCGGGCCAGCCGTAACTCCTCGGCGAAATGGTCGAGCATGGACGATCGCTCCACGGACACCCTCCGTACACCCACGGGACCTGCGGGACCACGGCCGCGACGCCCGGACGGTCCGAGCCGCGACCGTTCATACGGTAACCACCACATCAGCAGAATGTGACCCCAGCGGGCCCGTTCGGCTGTCTCTTTCCGACAATCCCCGACCCGGGCGGGCCCGCGCGGGGGCGTGCCGGGCGCGGCACGCTCCCGCACCCCGTCGAGCACGCCTGAGGAGGCACCAGAGTGGACGACCGACCCCCGGGCCC
>NZ_SMKJ01000359.1:0-5862 GCF_004348615.1 Micromonospora sp. KC207 | reverse complement strand
CGGTCCTGGGCGTCTTCGTCCAGGTCATGCAGCCAATCCGTGATCGCTGCGAAAGACGATGCTCCGGCCATGACGGCGCAGACCGCCACCGCCAGCAACGCGGTTAGCGGGTACCGCACGCCGCGCGGATCCCGTGGATCAGGAACAGCAGCGAGGGCCCGCAGCAGCCCACCGTGTTCACCGTCGGTGACCGGCATGGCCGAGGTGATGGAGGAAGGCGCTACTACGGCCAGTGCAGGGATGAGAGATGATGCCATCGGCGGGTGAGGTCTTCCTCGGAGTCATGAAGCGTCGCAACTCCATGATCACCGATATGGCCTCGCCCGCTTCTTACGCCTCCACCGACGCCGTCCACGCTCCGAAATCCCTGGTCAACGACCCGGCACCCAACTATGCAATGCCCCTGGGTCAGGGTGCCGGTGTAGCGCAGCAGGCACAGGCAGGAAGACCGCTGCGGTGCACGATGACGGCGCGAGACCGTGTGATGTGGGTGCTCCAGGTGCTCGGGCGCCGTGGGACCGAGCGGCAGCTCGGTGGACGGGTGGGCCAATGTCTTGCCGGGACTGGGCCACGTTCGCGACCAGGTGGACTACTGCGCGTCGCTGGACGTATAGACTCGTCCAAGATCAAGCTCTTGGTCTGCGGGACTGCCTGGACTGGTTGAGACGTGTGGTAGTTGGGCTGACCTGGGGATCCTGTGCGAACTGGGGGGCGTCGGAGCTGCTGGTCCAGGTGGGCTTCCCGGGGGGCGCATGCGCAAAGTCCGCTGGTCGGGGAAGCACGTGAGTCACGAAGACTACGCCTGCCGCTCGGTGGCTGCCTTGGCCGATCGGGTACCGGACAGGGGTGTGCCGTCACACCGCCGCCGCTTGGGCGATGTCCTTCGGGCAGATGGAGCGCAGAGGGCAGGTGCCGCAGTCGGGCGTGCCTGGTCCGCACCAACGTCGTCCGATCAGCCACGCCGGGTAGTCCAGCTCTCCGGGCCGCCCGGGGTGTAGCCATCGCGCGACCTCCACCATGTGGTCGAGGTCGTCGCGTTCGGCGAGTCGCGTACGGAGGAATACCCGTCGTACATGCACGTCGTAGGCGATGTCGGTGCCGGATAGCTCCTGGATCGGCACCGCCAGGTCGCGGGCCAAGATCTCTACTGCCATCGCCGACTTCTTCTGCGCGATGCCGGGAAACCTCCGCAGTCGGGCGGCGAGATCCGCCGCGCGGGGTTCGCCCGCCCAGATCCGGCCGGCTTCCCCACCGTATTCGTTCACGACGATGAGCGCGGCGGCGACCAGCCATCCAGGCATGTTGTTGACGAACCGATGCAATGCCCGCGGCTGGGCGACGGCAGCATGTACCTGCGCTGGTTCGGCCGCCATCCGTGCTGGGTCGAGGTGTCCGAGGCGTTGGCGTAGGTCGTACGGTGCCTGCCAGGCCCGCTCGGCGGGTATGCCCTGGTCGAAGATGACGGCGAGTAGGAACGCGAACGGGTTGGTCAGGATCAGTGCGTTGGCTTCGGGGTGCGGTGTGAATCGGGGTGGGGTTCCGGCGCGCTCGGCCTGGTGTTCCCGTCCGTACGTCAGCAGGGCAGCCACGATGGCACGCGCATCTGGCCGAGCGGGAACGGGTATGCCAGTGAGCGCGAGCGGCCGGACGGTTTGCCGGGGCTGGGTGGCGAGGGCCATGGGTTGTTCTGGTGCTGGTGGTTGGGGCTGCCGGTCGTACCAGGCGAGCTGCTCACCGAGCGGTAGCCCGGCTAGCGGTCGGCGAACCTTCGCTCCGGCCTGGGTGAGCAGTAGCGTGATGGCTCGGACGTACTCGTCGCCGGCGTGGATTTCGATTACGCGGTCGCGCACCTGGCCCTCTGCGCGTATCAGCTTGGCCACGACCCATTGGCCCCAGGCCCGCCGGTAGTCCTTGCTCTGCTCGGCGAGGGCGGTGTCGTACGGTGCGAGCACCGTTTCAGGCAGCACCAGGCCGTGCTCGGCGCTCAGGATGTAGTAGCGGAGGGCGTGCCGTTCGACGTAGGCGCGGCGGCGGATGAACAGCGGCGAGATGTACAGGTCGCGGGCCGACACCGGGTGGTCGAGTTTCGTCTTGACGCAGCCGATCAGCGCGATGTCGACCCGGTTCACGCCAGACTCGGCCGGCGTTAATTGTGCGCTCGGGCGCTGGGCCGGGATCGCTGGCTGAGCTGTGGGGGAGGAGGGCGGTCGGCTGCTGTCGGCGAGCTTGTACCGCCCGCGCCCGACCCGGATGAGCGGCGTCCCGCACGGGCTCGGCGGGCCGCCGGTGGTATCTCGGGTCATTCCCTGGATGACCGGGCCGAGCGACTGCGGGTGTCGCGTCGGTTCGAGCCGTTGGACCTCGTCGATCAGCTCCGCTCGACTGAAGTCGAGCTTGTGTTTCGCGAGCTCGCGCGCTGCGGTGAGGATGAGCTGCCAAGCCGGCTGGTCCGTCACTGTCGCTTCCATTCAGGGGCCGGTCGCAGATCCAGGATGTGGGGTACGCCCGCCGCGCCGGTCTCCCGTCGTCGGAGCAGGTTCAGCAGATCCTCCTGCCTGGGCTGGCCGAACGCCAGCCGGTACATCACCAGGTCCGACTTGAGCCGGTCGAGCTTCGCCTGATCGCGGCTGAGCGGGTACGGCAGGACGTGCCGCTCGATCTTCGCCGGGCCGGGGAACACCCAGTACGGCGCGAAGTCGCCAAGCTCTCCAGAAACCGCTCGTGCCGCGTCGTACAGGGCCTTCCACACGTCCGGCTCGGGGGAGCGCAAGGCCTCCGCGCGGTGTGCGGCGGCGACGTTGCGGCGTACGGCGTGCCCGCCGAACCGGTGCACCCGGCCCTCCCGTTGCTCGAAGTCGACGGGGTTGGCGGGGGTGTTCCAGTGCACGACGGCGGAGCACCACTGGTGGAAGTCGATGCCTTCCTGGCCGGCGCTGGTGGTGGCGACGATGAACGGCCAGAAGGGGCTGTTGAAGGCTCGGCGTACGACTGCTTTGCGGTCTGCCTGGGCTTGTTCTTCGCCGCGGCCGCCGTAGCGCAGCGCGAACCGGCCGGGCAGTTTGATCCGCTCATTGGGGCGGTGCGGGTTGAAGGCTTCGTACGTTGACGGTCGGCTGGCGATCGCCTGCCGCGCCTCGTCGGCGAGTCGGCAGAGTTTCTTGTCGTCGAGGCGGGTGTCGGCGGTACCGCTGCGTAGGGTGTGCAGGTGCTCGTCGAGGACGGCCTGCAGATCACCGGCGGCGCAGTAGCGCAGTACCGCCTGCCAGTAGACCGGGCCCATGGACAGGCTGACGAGCAGCTGGGCGGATTCAGGGCGGTTGAACAGGGACCGCAGTCCGTTGGCCAGTACCGCTGCGGCGCGCCAGTGCCCTGCGGGTGTGACCGCGTCGTCGGGGTGGATCAGTCGGGACAGTGCCCGCCAGGCGATGTTGCCCGGCCCGTGCATGCCGATCGCCGCGACGCTGCCGAGCAGACCGTGGAGATGGTCGGCTGCCGGGTAGCGGGCGTTGCTGGCCAGCTCCCGGGCTCGTTCCACGTGCCGGTCCAGGCCGGTGGCCGTTGCGTCCTCGTCGGCGGAGGTACCCAGGGCGGCAGCGGCGTCGTCGGGGCCGGGGTCGGTGCCGGGCCACCGGAAGATCAGCTCCCACGGCTCGGCCGGGGTCGCTTCGGTGGCCGCCGTGTCGGTGGAGGCGTGAGCGAGCAGCCGTTCCCGCACCTCGCGTTCGAACGCGGCCAGCGGCGCGGTCTCGTCCGGTCGCTGCCGGGCCAGGGCCAGCGGGTCGCACAGTGTGGCCAGGGCGGGATGGGGCCAGAAGATTGCCAGGGCGCTCATTGCCGCTGGGCGGTTGTTCTCGGTGCGGTAGTCGAGGTGCCGGTGTCCCTCCCCGTGGCCGCCGAGCCGGCGTTCGGCTTCGTAGCTGAGTAGTCCGGCCACCGCGGTGGGGGTGGCGTTCCAGGAGGAGAACAGCAGCCGCTTGGTGATGCCTTCGGCCGCTGCGGTGGCGAACGGTTCGTCGAGCGTGTGGTACGGCAGGGACGGGGGCAGCCACAGCAGTCGCCACCAGCCCCGGTCGACGGTGTCCGCGGCGAGTCGCCGTAGCCGGCCGTTGCCGAGATCGACGGGTTCTCGTCGGTCGATCGTGTCGGCGTCGAGCAGTTGCGCGGTGGCCAGCAGCGCGGTGACGTTGGGGTCCGGTTTGCCGTCGAGCGCCTTGCGGACCTTGTCGCCGAGTTGGTAGCCGTCGAGGAAGTTCAGGAAGTAGGGGGCGGACTTCCAGTATTCGACCGACATTCGGGCGCCGACGGCGTCGGCGACCCGGCGCATTGCCACGTAGCCGCGTACGTCATGGGTGTCGAGGTCGTCGGCGAGGTCGAGGTGTTCGCGTAGCATCCCGTCCTGGCCCAGCGCGGGCCGTTCGGTGCGGCACATGACCCGCAACAACAAAGTGCGCAGCCAGTCGCGCAGGTCGCCGCAGGGCTCGCCGCGTACCAGTGCGTCCCGGTACGCCTCGAAGGCCCTCGTCACGTCGGCGTGCCAGGACTCGTCGTCGGTGAGGAAGCGCAGGACCTGCCGGAAGTCGCGGTAGTGGTCCTCGCCGGCGCCGGCTTCCTCGGCGAAGGTGAATGGTTTGTACGGGGTGGCCGACAGCAGCAGCACCCGGGCGGCTCGATGGTCGAACAGGTGCCGGGCGAGTTCAGCGCTGTCGCCACCGTCCGGGTCGAGGAGCTCCCGGAACCGCTGGAACTCGTCGAGGATGACCAGGTCCGGGTCGAGGACCTCGACGCCAGCGGTGGCCAACGCCGTCCGTAGGGCACCGGTGAGCTTGCGGGCCTTCTCCCGCAGAGCGTCGGGCAGGGCGGGGCGTCGACCGATGCCGTCGAGTAGCGCGTCGAACTCGTCGAGCAGGCCGCCCTGGCGGGCACGACGCAGGAACCCCTCGGCGATCGTCGGGTCGATTTCTCCTTCGAGCTGTTCCCAGAGCCGGTTGCACTGATCCTCGAAGCGTTCAGGGGTGGCGACGGTCGCCTGCAACGCGCGTAGCGCGGCTCGGGTTCGCCAGCCGTCCCATGAGTGGGCCTGTTCGAGGAGCAGGAAGATCAGCGCCCGCTCCTCCGCGGCACCGGTGCGCCAGCCCTGGTCGAAGGAGGTGCCCGGGGTGAACGCGATCAGATTGATCGGCTTGCCGGTGGTGGCGGTCGCGGCGTTGAGCTTGTGTGCGTGCTTGGCGAGCAGGGTGAGCCGGCTGGACAGGGTGACGGTCTTGTCGGCGGTGACCCGCAGCCGGTCGATGTTCTGCCGGGCGACGTCCTGGTTGGAGCAGACGTAGATGACGTCCACCCGTCCGACGCTGTCGTCGTCCTGCAGCCGTTGCAGGGTCTGGGCGATGACGCCCCGGGCGACGACGCTCTTGCCGAGTCCGGTCTCGTCGGCGACCAGGAACCGGCGGGTCGGGTCGGCACCGAAGTACCGGTCGACGACATGCGCGACGGTGGCGCGCTGGAAGTCCTTCAGGCCTGCCATGACCGGCCCCGCGTCGTACCGCTTCACCGGCCCACCGCCTCTGGGTTCGCGTCCCGTGCCTGGTCGATGACCCGCCACAGCTCGGTGAATCCGGGCGGCAGCAGCCGCGTGCTGTCGCCATCGGCTTCGATACGGGCGACCAACCGGGCCAGGTCGTCGAGCTGCTCCGGGCGGTCCACGAGGGCGTTGAGCAGCAGTTCGAGGATGCCGGTGTCGCCGGTACGCCAGATGCCCTGTCCGCCGGCGTCGCCGCTCACGGCGGCGGCAGCCTCGGTGCCGAGACCGAGCATCAACAGCAGGAACCGCAGGAACTTCTCCGGCGAGTCGATTTGCTGGGCGAG
>NZ_SMKJ01000358.1:0-5867 GCF_004348615.1 Micromonospora sp. KC207 | reverse complement strand
GCCCCCAGCCGACCGCCCCGGCCACCGTCGCCGTGACCGCCGACGTGGCGTGCGCCAGCAGCAGGATCGGGAACGCGGCCAGCAGCAGGAACGTCGCCGTCTTACCGACATAGTGCACCGGCGGCGGCCCGTACCCGTACCGGCGCAGCACCCCCAGCGACCCCAGCAGCAGCAACTCCCGGGCCAGCAGCGCCGCGGTGAACTGCCACGGCACCACCTCGCGCGCGGTGAACGCCGACAGGGTCGCCAGGATGTAGAGCCGGTCGGCCAACGGGTCCAGCAGCTCACCCAGGCGGCTGACCTGCCGCAACCGGCGGGCGATCCAGCCGTCGACCCAGTCCGTGGTGCCCCCGAGCGCCAGGACCACCACCGCGGCGACGTCAGCGCGTGCCACCAGCAGCAGGTAGAGGAACAGCGGCACACCGAGCAGCCGCACGAAGCTGATCAGATTGGGCAGGGTGAGCACGCGGTCCCCGGTCTGCGCGACGCCCGGGCCGCCGGTCCTCTCCGGGGGCAGGGCCCCCGCCGGCCGACGCGACACCGAACCTCCCTCCGCGGCACCGTCCGGCACCCGGAGCGGGCGCTACGGAGGACGCACGCGTTGCCGGCCGGCAACCGCCGGCACCTTCGGATCCCGGGCCGGGACCTCCCCTGGCGCGGCCCCCGGTCCGATGCGGACCAGGGGCCGGTGACTTGCGCTGCCACTATATCGGGCCCGCTCTCGGCCCCAGGTCGTCCGTGCTCGCCTCGCTGGAGGATGGCGTGCGTGTGGGCGACCTCACGTCGCGTAAAGCATCCTAGGACAATGAATCGGAGTCAGGCCGGCCGGGCGCCCGGATCCGGCGCTGCCGCCTGGCTGAACGCCAACAGCGCCAGCAGCAGCTCGTGCTGCGTGCGCGACGGCATCCGCTCCAGCACCGCCTGCACCGCCCGCTGCCGGCGCTCGGTGAGCTCCCGCAGCAACGCCTCCGCCGCGGCCGTCGGCACCAGCCGCACCTCCCGCTTGTCCCGAGAATCGGCCACCCGGCGCAGCAGCCCGATCGCCTCCAGCCGGTCGCACAGCCGGCTCGCCGACGACGGGACCACGTCGAGCAGCTCCGCGAGGCGGTTCACGTTGGTAAGCGGACGGGCGCTGATCAGCGAGAGCACCCGCAGCTGCGTGGGCGAGACGGTCATCTGATGCCGGGAACCCTCCGGATCGAGCACGCGCACGAGCGCCTCGGCGGCGACGTCGATCGCCGCGGCGAGATCCGGTTGCTCCACCCGACGTCCCCTGCGATGTCCGCTCGTGTCCCGCTACCGCCCCGCCGCCGCGCCCAGGCCCCCGGCCCGGGGGCGCCAGTCGAGGCAGACGACCACCGCGTCGTCGCGCAGATCGGCGTCGGCGTGGTAGGACTGCAGCCCGCGCATCACCGTACCAACTGCCTCGGTCGCCGGCTGCAAGCGAGTCGCACGCATCGACCGGGCCATGGCCCGCTCACCGTACGGCTCCCCGCCGCCCGGTGCCGCCGCGTACACGCCGTCGCTGACCACGAAGAGCCGGTCTCCCGGTTCGATGGTGAACTCCTGGATTTCGTAGCGGGCCTCGGCGAACATGCCCAACGGCAACTGCTGCTCCAGCGGCACCCGCTCGACCGAACCACCCCGCAGCCGCAACACGTGCGGCGAGCCCGCGTCCACCGCGCGCACCCGGCCGTCGGTAGTGTCCAGCTCCAGCAGCAGCGTGGCCACGTGCCGCTCGCCCCGGTGTTGGAAGAAGACCGTGTCCGAAGCCAGCTCGGCCTGCTCGACCAGTCCGCCGCCGGAGCGGCGGGCGTTGCGCATCGCGTTGACCGCCACCGCCGTCAGCAGCGACGCCGACAGGCCGGTGCCCGCGCCGTTGAGTACCGTCAGAGCGAGCCGGTCACCGTCCACCGACCAGTCGAAGTGGTCGCCGCCCACCGTGTACGCCGGCTCCAACTGCCCGGCCAGCAGAAACGCGCCGTGCGTGACACTGCGGCCCGGCAGCAGGTCCCACTGCATCTCCGCGGCCATGCTCAACCGTTCCCGGCGGCGGGCCCTGCGGTACCGGTCGGTCTCCCGGTCGGCCGCGCGCAACGCCAGCGCCAGCTCACCGGCGATGTCCTGCACCGTCTCCACAGTCGACGCCGCCGGGGCCGCCGCAAGCTCGACCAGGAGCACACCGAGGCGCTCGCCCCAGACCGTCAGCGGCAGGTAGACGCGGCACCGGCCGTCCTCCCCGCCGTCGAGCACCGGCTGCTGGCTGCTGAAGCAGCGCTGCGCCACGCCCTGGCAGGCGAGGAAGCCAACGTCGGGCAGGTCCGGGTCCAGCACCGGCCACAGCCCGCTGATCCGGTAGTCGGCGACGAACACCTCGGTCCGGGACGCGCCCAGAGCAGCGCGGATGGCCCCGTCGGCGGCCTCCGCCAACCGGTCGGGCGGCGCCTCGCGCAGCGCGCGGGACACCGTTCCGGACGCCTGCGGCATGATCACCCTCCGACAACTCTTGCTGTAGGGCAAGCATCATACGGAGGGCCCCGGCCGGCCAGCCGGCACGGTCGATCGTTTTCCTCCCCCGTCGACGTCCGGACGCCGTGCCGGCCCGGTGACCTGCGCGGTATCGCCTCGGCGACGGCCAGCCGGCCGCGATACTGACCGCGTGCCCACGGCGGAGGAGGTACAGCGGTGAACGCGACCAACGGCGCGGCGGTGGTGGTGGGCGCGGACGGCTCGGAGTCGTCCCTGCGGGCCGTCCGGCTCGCCGCCGGGGAGGCGGCCCGCAGGAACCGGCCGCTGCGGGTGGTGCACGGCTTCATCTGGCCGCTGCTGCGCGTGCCGCTCGGCCCGGCCCCCGGCGGACCGCCCGGCGCCGGACTGCGCCACCAGGCCGAACGGCTCGTGGCGGAGGCCGTCGCCGAGGCCGAGGCGGCCGCGCCGGACGTCCGGATCACCGGGGAGATCATCGACGGGGAGGCCGCCGCAGTGCTGGTCGGCGAGTCCCCCACCGCCGTGATGATCGTCGTCGGCGACCGGGGACTGGGCGGGTTCGCCACGCTGGTGCTCGGCTCCGTGGCGGTCAAGGTCGCCGCGTACGCCGACTGCCCCGTGCTCGTCGCCCGCGGCGCGGCGCGCACCGACGGGCCGGTCGTGGTCGGGGTGGACGGCTCCGCGCTGTCCCAGGCCGCCGTGGAGTTCGCCGCCGAGGCCGCGGCGGTACGCGGCGTCGCGCTGCGCGCCGTGCACGCCTACCGGCACCCGGCCTCCACCGGGCCCGGCGACATGCAACCCCTCGTCCACGACAGGCGCGAGCTGCGCAGCGAGGAGGAGCGGGTGCTGGCCGAGTCCCTCGCCGGGCTCGGCGAACGCTGGCCGCAGATGTCCGTCGAGGCGACGGCGGTCCGCGATCGGCCCGTCGCGGCGCTCACCGAGGCCTCGCGCGAGGCCCAACTGCTGGTGGTCGGCGGGCGGGGCCGCGGCGAGTTCACCGGCCTGGTCCTCGGCTCGGTCAGCCACGCCGTGCTGCACCACGCCGACTGCCCCGTCGCCGTGGTGCGCGCCCCCGCCTGAGGCGGTCGCCACCCAGGGACGGTTGGCCCCGGCGCAGGCGGGTAGACGACGTGCGCCAACAGCCCCAGACCGCAGGAGGCGGCGATGCCAGGACCACGACCGGGCAGCAACGCGTACGACAAGCAACGGGCGCGGCTGCGCGACCTGATCGAGAATTCCGGACGGGCGGCCGACTCCGAGGCCAATCAGGTCGCCAACCGGATCCTGCAGGACGACCGGGGACAACACGGCGTCGTGCGGGGCGAACGGACGTACGGCCCGAAGGGCGAACGCGAGCCGGGCGACCCGAAGTGAGCGGGACCAGGCTGGTCGACGGGGCCGTCGCCGGCGCGGTGGGCAGCGCCGCGCTGAACATGGTCGGCTACGCCGACATGGTGCTGCGCGCCCGACCGGCGAGCAGCACGCCCGAGGAGAGCGCCCGGCGTGTTGCCAGGCTCACACACGTGGACCTGGGGCCCGAGGACCGGGCGGCCAACCGCCGCGCGGGCCTCGGGCCCCTGCTCGGGTACGGGCTGGGCGTCACCGCCGGCGTGGTGTTCGCCCTGTTGGCCGGGCACCGGCGTACTCCCCTGCCGGTGGCCGTGCTGCTGCTCGGCGGGGGCGTGATGGCCGCCTCGGACGGGTCGATGACCGCGCTGGGGGTGACCGACCCCCGGCGGTGGAGCCGCACCGACTGGCTGTCGGACGTCGTGCCGCACCTGGCGTACGGGATGGCGGCCGCAGCCACCTGGAACCGGCTGCGGCCGCCCTCGTCGCGGTGGTGCTAGTCGCTCTCGTCGTCGGCCACCTGCGCTCCGGCCGGCCCGTAGGGCGACACCTGACCACGCGGAACGGTCCGGCCCCGGTCGCCCTGCGACGTGCCACCGTGGGGATGACCGGACGCGCCGGGCCCCTTGGCGTCCTGCACCGCGTCGTTTCGCGCGTTGCGGCGCAGCTCCGGCTGCTGCGGGTTCGTCACGGGATTCTCCCTTCCAGGGTGGACGGCGCGGCGTCGGCCGCGCCGCTGTCGGCTTACCCGTCGCCGCACCCCCCATGCCCCGCGCCAGGGTGCGGGACTATCACCCCACCTCAACGCGCCGGATGGGTGGCCGGCACCGATGCGGGTACCCGGGGGCGTGGCAGACGATCGAACAACCGCGCGGGTCCTGCTGGAGCGGCAGGGCCGCACGTACGCGCAGGACGCCGGCATCCGGCTCGCCGACCGGCCCGGCCCGCTGTACCAACTGCTGGTGCTGGCCACCCTGCTCAGCACCCGGATCCGGGCCTCGGTCGCGGTGGCTGCGGCCCGGGAGCTGTTCGCCGCCGGCTACCGCACCCCGCAGGCGATGGAGGCGGCCGGCTGGCAGGCGCGGGTCGACGCGCTGGGCCGGGGGCACTACCGCCGCTACGACGAGCGGACCGCCACCATGCTCGGCACCGGCGCGCAGCTGTGCCTGGTCCGCTGGCACGGCGACCTGCGCCGGCTGCACCGGGAGGCCGACGGGTCGCCGGCCGCGCTGCGGCGGCTGCTCACCGAGTTTCCCGGGATCGGGCCGACCGGCGCGGACATCTTCCTGCGGGAGGCGCAGTCGGCCTGGCCCGACGTGCGCCCCTACGCCGACCGCAGGACGCTGGCCGGGGCGCAGCGGCTGGGTCTGCCGGCCGACCCGCGCGGGCTGGCGCGGCTGGTCGACGGGGCGGAGTTCGGCCGGCTCGCCTCGGCACTGGTCCGCGTGACCCTCGACGAGGACTCCGCCGGGGAAATCGCCCGCGCCGCCGCCCGCTGAGAACCCCGCAGCGGGCACGTGCCGGGTGTGGTCACGTCCGGGCGCTCGGGGCTACTGGGTGCCCGGCTTGGTCAGGTGCCAGGTCAACGCGGCGGCCAGCACCGCGAGCAGCACCACCCCGCCGGACACGCCGCCACCCTCGTCGACGCTGCGGCCCCTGCTGCCGAAGTAGATGACCGCGAGGCCGGCGAGCACCGCCACGACCGTACGCATTCCCCGGTCCTTCACCCCCCGAACGGTACGCAGCAACACCGGGCCGAAAGGCGCGAAAACCGCCTTTTTCCCCACTCGGATGGCGCCCCACTCGGGTGATGCCGGTCAGTCGGTCTCCAGGTCGTCGAGAGAGATGGCGTGGGTCATCAGCCAGCGGGCCAGCGCCGCCATCCCGAACAGCCACAGCGGGGCCGACTCGGTGGGGCCGTTCGTGGCGAAGACGGCGAAGCGCAGGTCCGGTGCCCGGTACGCCTCGATCCGCCACCGGTGGCTCTTGTCGCGCCAGACCGCCGAAGGGTCCATTCCGCCACGCTAGGCCAC
>NZ_SMKJ01000357.1:0-5943 GCF_004348615.1 Micromonospora sp. KC207 | reverse complement strand
GAAATGCTCCGGTCGGGTGACCGCGCGGGTGGCCGGTTTGGCGGCGGCACGCAGGCGGGCGTACACTTTCTGATCGGCGCACAGCGTCCACTCCGGCATGCCCACCCGCGCTTCGGTGGGGCCGGAGCCGCGGCTGGCGCGGGCACCCGATCAACGTCGGGAGCCCGTGTAAGACGTTGTGGGCCGTCCGGAGTAACCGAAGTCAGGACAGCGGAGGACATGCCGAAAAAAGACGGAGCCATCGAGATCGAGGGTCGGGTCATCGAGCCCCTGCCGAACGCCATGTTCCGGGTGGAGCTCGCGAACGGTCACAAGGTGCTGGCTCACATCAGTGGCAAGATGCGTCAGCACTACATCCGCATCCTGCCGGAGGACCGCGTCGTCGTCGAACTCTCGCCGTACGACCTGACCCGCGGGCGCATCGTCTACCGCTACAAGTAAGCGACCTGACGACGGCCGGATAGTCCCGTGTCCGTCTTCGACGTCCGGCGTCGCGCGTCGTCGCGTCCCTGGGCCAGATGGGAAGTAAGGCAACCGTGAAGGTCAACCCGAGCGTCAAGAGGATCTGCAACAAGTGCCGGGTTATCCGCCGGCACGGCCGGGTCATGGTCATCTGTAGCGACCCGCGCCACAAGCAGCGCCAGGGCTGATCCAGCCCGACCGACCGTGATCCACGGCCGGTCGGTCCGGTCCGGGCACCGCAGATCCACCCAACACATCATCAGCTCGTCCCAGCCGCGAGCGGTGCGCGTCGCGTACCACTGCGTGGTTGACCCCCGGTCGGAGGCCGGGGCCCGCTCGGGCAGCGGTCGAACCTCCCGGCGCCACGGCGCCGGTCGGGCGACCGGAGTGGGGTGGGACGGGTGCAGACCTCCGCCAGAACACCACAAGGAGTACGCCCGCACATGGCTCGTCTAGTCGGCGTGGACCTCCCCCGCGAGAAGCGGATGGAGATCGCGCTCACCTACATCTTCGGGGTCGGCCGCACCCGTGCCCTGGAGACGCTCGCCGCCACCGGCATCTCGCCGGACAAGCGCGCTCGGGACCTCACGGACGAGGAGCTGGTTCAGCTCCGCGATCACATCGAGGCCAACTACAAGGTTGAAGGCGACCTGCGCCGCGAGGTCGCCGCTGACATCCGCCGCAAGGTCGAGATCGGCTGCTACGCCGGTATCCGCCACCGCCGTGGTCTCCCGGTGCGTGGCCAGCGGACGCGGACCAACGCCCGCACCCGCAAGGGCCCGAAGCGGACCGTCGCCGGCAAGAAGAAGCCCGGCAAGAAGTAAGACGTAGACCGGAAGACCGGTCAAGGTCCGTCGAGCTAGGCCGGGCCGCAACCGGTACCGGGAAGTCAACTAGGAGCGCACAGACTTATGCCACCGAAGGCTCGTGCCGGAGCCGCCGTCAAGAAGGTCCGGCGCAAGGAACGCAAGAACGTCGCCCATGGGCAGGCGCACATCAAGAGCACCTTCAACAACACCATCGTGTCCATCACGGACCCGACCGGTGCGGTCATCTCCTGGGCCTCCGCCGGCCAGGTGGGCTTCAAGGGCTCCCGCAAGTCGACCCCGTTCGCCGCGCAGTTGGCCGCCGAGGCCGCCGCGCGTCGGGCGATGGAGCACGGCATGCGCAAGGTCGACGTGTTCGTCAAGGGCCCCGGCTCCGGCCGGGAGACCGCCATCCGTTCGCTGCAGGCCGTCGGGCTGGAGGTCGGTCAGATCTCCGACGTGACTCCGCAGCCGCACAACGGGTGCCGTCCGCCGAAGCGTCGCCGGGTCTGAGAGGTTAGAGAGAGATGGCTCGTTACACCGGTGCTGACTGCCGCCGTTGCCGGCGGGAGAAGATGAAGCTGTTCCTCAAGGGCAGCAAGTGCGATGGCCCGAAGTGCCCGTTCGAGTCCCGGCCGTTCCCGCCCGGGCAGCACGGCCGCGGCCGCACGAAGGAGACGGAGTACCTGCTCCAGCTCCGTGAGAAGCAGAAGGCCCGCCGCGTGTACGGCGTGCTGGAGAAGCAGTTCCGCGGCTACTACGAGGAAGCCGTGGCCAAGCAGGCCAAGACCGGTGAGGTCCTCCTGCAGATCCTCGAGTCGCGGCTGGACAACGTGGTCTACCGGGCCGGCTACGCCAAGTCCCGGGACATGGCCCGCCAGCTGGTCAAGCACGGTCACTTCACGGTGAACGGCAAGAAGGTCGACATCCCGTCGTACCGCGTCAAGGAGCACGACATCATCGAGGTCCGGGGCAAGAGCAAGGAGCTCACCCCGTTCATCGTGGCGCAGGCCGAGGCCGGCTCCAGGACGGTTCCGGCGTGGCTGGAGGCCATCCCGAGCCAGATGAAGGTGCTCGTGCACTCGCTCCCGGCTCGCCAGGTGATCGACACCCAGGTCCAGGAGCAGCTGATCGTCGAGCTCTACTCCAAGTAGTCGGGCTCGTTGCGGTGGTCCGCCCTGCGGGGCGGGCCACCGGAACGGTTTGTGTCGTGGACGTCAAATAGCGGGCGTCCCGGAAGAGAAGAGAAGACATGCTCATCAGCCAGCGACCGTCTCTGTCCGAAGAGTCGATCAACGAGACCCGCTCCCGGTTCACCATCGAGCCGCTGGAGCCGGGCTTCGGATACACCCTGGGCAACTCGCTGCGGCGCACGCTGCTGTCGTCGATCCCGGGTGCGGCGGTCACCTCCATCAAGATCGACGGCGTGCTGCACGAGTTCACCACGATCCCCGGCGTCAAGGAGGACGTGGTCGAGCTCGTCATGAACATCAAGGAGCTGTGCGTCAGCTCCGAGCACGACGAGCCGGTCAGCATGTACCTGCGCAAGCAGGGCCCGGGCGACGTGACCGCGGGTGACATCCAGCCCCCGGCCGGCGTCTCGGTGCACAACCCGGACCTGAAGCTCGCCACCTTGAACGGCAAGGGCCGGCTCGACATGGAGCTGACCGTCGAGCGGGGTCGCGGCTACGTGACGGCGGCGCAGAACAAGCAGACCGGCGCCGAGATCGGCCGGATCCCGGTCGACTCGATCTACTCGCCGGTGCTGAAGGTGACGTACCGCGTCGAGGCGACCCGGGTCGAGCAGCGGACCGACTTCGACCGGCTGATCATCGACGTCGAGACCAAGCCGTCGATGGGCCCGCGTACCGCGCTGGCCTCCGCCGGTTCGACGCTGGTGGAGCTCTTCGGGCTGGCCCGGGAGCTGGACGAGACCGCCGAGGGCATCGACATCGGGCCGTCCCCGCAGGACGCCCAGCTGGCGGCGGACCTGGCCCTGCCGATCGAGGAGCTGGACCTCACCGTCCGCTCCTACAACTGCCTCAAGCGCGAGGGCATCAACTCCGTCGGTGAGCTGATCGGGCGCACCGAGGCCGACCTCCTCGACATCCGCAACTTCGGCCAGAAGTCGATCGACGAGGTCAAGATGAAGCTGGCCGGGATGGGTCTGGGGCTGAAGGACTCGGCCCCGAACTTCGACCCGGCGCACGTCGTGGACGCCTTCGGTGAGGCCGACTACGACACCGACGACTACCGCGAGACCGAGCAGCTCTAGTCCCCGCTGCCGCCACACCTGAGGAGCACCAAGCATGCCCACGCCCACCAAGGGCCCCCGCCTCGGCGGCAGCCCCGCGCACGAGCGGCTGATGCTGGCCAACCTGGCCACCGCGCTGTTCCAGCACGGCAAGATCCAGACCACCGAGACGAAGGCCCGGCGGCTGCGTCCGCTGGCCGAGCAGCTCATCACCAAGGCCAAGCGGGGCGACCTCGCCTCCCGCCGTCGGGTGCTGGGCGTCGTCAAGGACAAGGACGTGGTCTACACCCTGTTCGACCAGATCGCGCCCCGGTACGCCAACCGGCCGGGCGGCTACACCCGGATCGTGAAGACCGGTCCGCGCAAGGGTGACGCCGCTCCGATGGCGATCATCGAGCTGGTCGAGGAGCTTCAGGTCGCCGAGCCGAAGGCGAACAAGAAGACCGCCGCCCGCAAGGCCGCGCAGCAGGACAAGGTCGAGGCGCTGGCACCGGCCGAGGAGACCCCGGAGCCGGCCCAGGCCGACCAGGACTCCGAGGCGCCGGTGTCGGCGTCCGGTGACACCGCCGCTGCCCGCGAGGACAGCGACGAGGCCGCCGAGGGCACCGAGAACAAGGCCTGAGCAGCGGCAGCATCATCGGGCCCGGCATCCCTTCCTGGGGTGCCGGGCCCGAACCGTGAGGAGGTACGAGGTGGACGAGCGGGTCAGGCTGCGGCTGACCGTCGCATACGACGGCACCAATTTCTCCGGCTGGGCGGCCCAGCCGGCCCGGCGGACGGTGGCCGGCGTGCTCACCGGGACCCTTGATCTGGTCCTCGGTGCGGGGGTGGCGACCGGGCTGACCGTGGCCGGGCGGACCGACGCCGGGGTGCATGCCACCGGTCAGGTCTGCCACCTCGACCTGCCCGCCGCCGTGTGGCGCGAGCACGAGGGCCGGCTGCTGCGCCGGCTGGCCCGGCTGCTCCCCACCGACGTGCGGGTGCGGGCGATGACCGAGGTGCCGGCGGACTTCGACGCCCGGTTCTCGGCCACCTTCCGCCGCTACGAGTATCGGGTGACCGACGCACCCTTCGGCGCCGAGCCGCTGCGCCGGCACGAGGTGCTGGCCTGGCCGAAGCCGCTCGACCCGGGCCTGCTCAACGCCGCCGCGACGGGGCTGGTGGGGGAGCACGACTTCGCCGCGTACTGCCGGCGGAAGGAGAACGCCACCACGCTGAGGGAGGTGACCCGGCTGGACTGGCGGCGCGACCCGGACGGCCTCCTGGTCGCCACCGTGCAGGCCGACGCGTTCTGTCAGGCGATGGTGCGCAGCCTGGTCGGTGCGATGTTGGTGGCGGGGGACGGGCGACGCCCGGTGGACTGGCCCGGCAGCCTGCTCACCCGGCGGGAGCGGTCCAGCGAGGTGACGGTGGCCCCGGCGCACGGGCTCACGCTGGTCGCCGTCGGCTATCCCGACGACCCCGCCGAGTACGCCCGCCGCGCCGACCTGACCCGCCGGCTCCGCGTCCCCACCGGGGGCTGAACGCGGGCTCCTCACGACAGGGCCGAGCGCCGCGCCCGTCAGTCGTCCTCGGCGTCGCCCTCTTCGCGGTCGCTGGGGCTGGTCGTCGGCTGGCCGGCGGTGCCGCCGGTCGCCCGGCGTTCCAGCACCCCCTTGGTGAGGTGCAGCTCGATCAGATCGAAGAGGATCTCGCGCACCTTCGGGTCGGCGGCCTTCACCGGTTCGCCGTCGGCGCGGACCACGAGGCAGTACGCGAGGTAGTGGCCGCGTACCTGCCAGCCGACGCGGGCCGGTGCCTCGGTCAGCGCCTCGGTGCCGTCGCCGGCCGGTAGGCCACGGAACCGGCCCTGCCGCTCGTCGAGCAGTTGCCGGAGGCGGTCCCGGACGCGCTGGGCGGTGGCCTTGTCGGTCAGGTTGAACAGCCCGGCGGTGAGCAGGTGGTCGCCGTCGGGGGAGCGTAGGCTCGCCCGGACCACCTGGTTGCAGCCGAGCCGGACGAGCAGGTCCGCGACCTCGCCGGCGGCGGCGACCACGCAGCTTCCGCTGGACTGGCTCTTGAGCACCTCGTACGGCTCCTCGCCGTCGCCGACCGTGACGTTCTGGCCGGGGAAGACCTCCTTGGCCGTCAGCGGCGCCGCGTCGGTGTCCCGGGAGTCGATGTCCTGCCGTACGGTCGTCGATGGCGACGGGGCGGCGGCCGGCGGGCTCGGCGCGACCCGGGGTCCGGAGGCCCGGTCGGCCAGCAGTGCGGCACCGCCGAGCCCGCAGAGGGCGAACAACGCCAGGACCGCCGCGCCGCCGAACATCACCTGCCAGAGCCGGCCGCCGTTGCGGTTGTCCGGGGCCCGTCGGGACCGGGGCAGGTGCAGCGGCTGCGTGGTGGCGTACCCCGCCGACGGGCCCCGGACAACCGCAACGG
>NZ_SMKJ01000356.1:0-5952 GCF_004348615.1 Micromonospora sp. KC207 | reverse complement strand
GCACCACCCCGCCCGCTGACACCCCCACCGTCAGCTGAAGAAGCGGGACAGGTGGGCGGCGGCGGGAGCCGGAGCGTCCGCAGGCAACGGCGTCAGGTCGGCGAAGATGCTGGCCCCGTCGCAGCCCACGTGCAGCGGATACCAGCGCGGGGTGCCCGGCGGGCGTTGCAGGCAGATCCCCTTGACCGTCTGCACGTCCAGCAGCCGGACGTGGGTCGGGTCGGCTACCGCGTTCACGTGCCCCCACCAGGGGCTCATCACGTGCAGCACCCCGCCTGGGCGCAACACCCGGTGGCACTCGTCCACCAGCGGCAGGAAGTCGATCAGGTGCTCCAGGATGTGCACCGCGAACAGCACGTCCACCGAGTCGTCGGCCAGCGGCAGCGACCCGGACAGGTCGGCCACCGCGTCCACCCCCGGGGCGGGGTAGATGTCCAGCCCCAGGTTCAGCGGGTACTGCTTGGTGCTGCCGCAGCCCAGATCGACCACGACCGGGTCGCGGCCGGCGACCCGTACCCGGCACCAGACGCCGAACACCCCCGCGAGCCGGCCGACCAGGTCCCGGAGCAGGCGCAACTGCGCGGCGTCGGCGACCTCGCCGGTCAGGTGGGCCACCCCCCGGTCGAAGCGCACCCGCACCGCCAGCTCCCGCAGCCGCCGGTCGTGCGCCACCTGATCGGCCCACGCCTCGGCGAGGAACTCGTCGACCGCCCGGAGCCGTTCGGCCGAGGGCACGGTCAGGGCCATCGCGACCATGGGCCACCTCCGGTGCGCCCGATACCCAGCTGAGCCGGCGATATGCCCCGTCTCCGGCCACGTCCCCCGAACGAACGAGCGGGATCGGGCCCGGTCAGCCGGTGGTGCGCCGGGCGGCGCGGCCCGCGCCCCGGATCCGCTGCCGGGGCGGCGCGACCGCCGTCTTGGGCCGCTTGAGGTGGTACCGGTGCAGCTCGCTGCTGCCCGGCTGCGACGGGTCCTCGCTCATCCCGACCAGCTCCCAGCCCTGGTCACCGGCCCGGTTCAGGTGGGCCAGCGCCGTGTCGCCGTACGGGGTGACGTCGATCATCGAGCCGTCCGGGCCGTACCAGACGAACACGACCTCCCAGCCGATGTCCGTGCTGGCCGCCTGGCGGCGCCGGACCAACAGCGCGTACTCCCACTTGAGCATGGAGTCATTGTCACCCCGCCGGCCGCCGTCGGCACGCCGTCAGAACTCGGCGACCCGCCCGCCGTCCACCCGTACCCGGCGGTTGACGGCCACCGCCTCCAGCATCCGCCGGTCGTGCGTCACCAGCAGCAGCGTCCCCGGGTAGCCGGCCAGCGCCGACTCCAACTGCTCGATCGCCGCCAGGTCCAGGTGGTTCGTCGGCTCGTCGAGCACCAGCAGGTTCACCCCGCGCCCCTGCAACAGCGCCAGCGCCGCCCGGGTCCGCTCACCCGGCGACAGCGACGCCGCCGTGCGCAGCACGTGATCGGCCCGCAGGCCGAACTTGGCCAGCAGCGTCCGCGCGTCCGCCGGCGACAGCTCCGGTACGGCCAGCCGGAACGCGTCCAGCAGCGGCTGGTCGCCGAGGAACAGCCCCCGGGCCTGGTCGACCTCGCCGACCACCACCCCCGGGCCGAGCGAGGCGTGCCCGGCGTCCAGCGGCAGCCGGCCCAGCAGCGCGCCGAGCAGGGTGGTCTTGCCGGACCCGTTCGCCCCGGTGATCGCCACCCGGTCGGCCCAGTCGATCTGAAGGTCCACCGGGCCGAGGGTGAAGCCTCCCCGGCCTACCACGGCGTCGCGCAGCGCGGCCACGACGGCGCCGGCGCGGGGCGCGGCGGCGATCTCCATCCGCAGCTCCCACTCCCTGCGCGGCTCCTCGACCACCTCCAGCCGCTCGATCAGCCGGTCCGTCTGCCGGGCCTTCGCCGCCTG
This sequence comes from Micromonospora sp. KC207, assembly GCF_004348615.1. Classification (NCBI taxonomy): domain Bacteria; kingdom Bacillati; phylum Actinomycetota; class Actinomycetes; order Micromonosporales; family Micromonosporaceae; genus Micromonospora; species Micromonospora sp. KC207. The sequence continues at coordinate 4,034 of NZ_SMKJ01000356.1, read as the reverse complement.
CTTCTCCGACGTCTCGCCCCGGAAGTGCTTCACGTGCTTGTCCGGGTCGGTGGCCTTGCGGCGGGCGTTGCGCACGCCCTTCTCCATCCACGCCCGTTGGGTGCGGGCGCGGGCCTCCAGCGAGGCCCGGGTGTCGGCGTACTCCTCGTACTCGGCGCGGGCGTGCCGGCGGGCCACCTCCCGCTCCTCCAGATACGCCGCGTAGCCGCCGCCGTAGTGCCGGACGAGCTGCTGGTGCAGGTCCAGCTCCAGCACCCGGGTCACCGTGCGGGCGAGGAACTCCCGGTCGTGGCTGACCAGCACCGTGCCGGCGCGCAGCCCGGTGACGAACCCCTCCAGCCGGTCCAGCCCGGCCAGGTCCAGATCGTTGGTGGGCTCGTCGAGCAGGAACACGTCGTAGCGGCTGAGCAGCAGCGACGCCAGCCCGGCCCGGGCCGCCTGGCCACCGGAGAGGGCCGTCGTCGGGTGGTCCAGGTCGACGGTGAGCCCCAACTCGGCGGCCACCTGCTCGGCCCGCTCCTCCAGGTCCGCCCCGCCCAGGCCCAACCAGCGCTCCAGCGCCTCGGCGTACGCGTCGTCGGCCCCGGCCGCCCCGGCGGTCAGCGCCTCGGTCGCGGCGTCCAGGGCCGCCTGGGCAGCCGTCACCCCGGTCCGCCGGGCCAGGAAATCCCGGACCGTCTCCCCGGGGCGGCGCTCAGGCTCCTGCGGAAGGTGCCCCACGGTCGCGGTGGGCGGGCTCAGCGTGACGCTGCCGGACTCGACCGGCAGCAACCCGGCGAGGGTACGCAGCAGCGTCGACTTGCCCGCCCCGTTCACCCCCACCAGGCCGATCACGTCGCCCGGGGCGACCACCAGGTCCAGCCCGGAGAAGAGCAGCCGCTCCCCGTGCCCGGCCGCGAGGTCCTTCACCACCAAAGTCGCGCTCATCAGGAGACGAGCCTATCGGCCGCGTCGGACCGGATTGCGCCGCCGGTCGCGCCCGGCCCCGGGACACGAGGCACACTCACCGGTGTGGTGACCACCCTGGCGATCGACTGCGGGGGCGGCGGGATCAAGGCTTCGGTGCTCGACGGGGCGGGGACCATGCGGGCCCGGCCGCTGCGGATGCCCACCCCGTACCCGCTGCCGCCGGCGCTGTTCGTGAAGACGCTGCTGGACCTCGGGGCCCGGCTGCCCACCGCCGACCGGGTGACCGTCGGGATGCCCGGCATGCTCCGGCACGGCGTGGTGGTGGCCACCCCGCACTACGTGACCCGGGCGGGCCCCCGCTCGAAGGTCGACCCCGACCTGCTCGCCGAGTGGTCCGGCTTCGACGCGCGGACGGCGCTCGCCGACGCGTTCGGGGTGCCCGCGCTGGTGCTCAACGACGCCGAGGTGCACGGCGCGGGCGTGGTCGCCGGGACGGGGCTCGAGCTGGTGCTGACGCTCGGCACCGGGCTGGGCAGCGCCTTGTTCGACGGCGGCACGCTCGCCCCGCACCTGGAGCTGTCGCACGCCCCGGTGCGCTGGGGCACCACCTACGACACGTACGTGGGGGAGGTGGAGCGCCGCCGCCTCGGCGACGCGTTCTGGTCCCGCCGGATCCGACAAATGGTGGACGGGCTGCGCCCGGTGTTCCGCTGGGACCGGCTCTACCTGGGCGGCGGCAACTCCCGGCTGATTCGTCCCGAGCAACTCGCCCGGATGGGCGACGATGTGGTGGTGGTGCCCAACACGGCCGGCATCGTCGGCGGCGTCCGCGCCTGGAACCTGGTGTAAGGAGGGGCACCTTTTAACGCATTTTGTATAGGAAGGGCCCCTTCCTAACACCCCGTCCGCCCGCAAGTTCCGGCGGCGGAACACTCGCGGTCCGGCCGGTGTTGTGCCAGCGTCGGATCAGGTGGCGGCGCGAGACGAGGAGGTGGGTCGATGGACCTTCTGGCGGAGTACCGACGGGCGACCATGTTCTTCGAGATGGGTGACGCGTCCGGGGCGGTTCGGCTGCTGGAGCCGATCGTCGAGGCCGAGCCCGGCAACTCCGCGGTGCGGCAGCTGCTGGCCCGGGCCTACTTCCAGACAGCGCAGCTCAACCGCGCCGAGGAGCAGCTACGCGAGCTTGTCGACCGGGACCCGAGCGACCACTACGCGCACCACGTGCTGGGCCGGACGCTGGAGCGGATGAACCGTCCGGCGGATGCGCTGCGGCACCTGCGCATCGCCGCCGCGATGTACTCGACGAACGCCGACTACACGACCGCGCTGCGCCGGGTGGAGACCCGGGTCAGCGGCGGTCACTGACCGCGTCCGTCAGGGGGAGGGGGCCCACCTTCCCCCTGACGCGGGCCCCGATCCGTTCAGGCCAGGCACCTTTCGCGCGGCTCACCCCACCAGGGCCTCTCCTGGCGGGGCGTGTCGAGCCCCACCTGGACGACGACGCCTGAGATCCCGCCCCGCGGCTGCCGGCCTACCATGGGCTGCCATGGGAGCTGCGCAGGTGGTGGAGGCAGGATGAAGCTCAAACTGGACCTGCACGACATCTTCAACCGGGGCCAGGACATCGACCGCGCGCTGCGCGGGATCATGGACGAGGCGGTGGCGAAGAAGGCCACCCTCGTCGAGATCATTCCCGGCAAGGGCTCCGGCCAGCTCAAGAAGCGGGTGCTGCGCTTCCTCGACCAGAAGGACGTCAAGCAGCTCTACCACCGGGTGGAGAAGGACTCGAAGAACTTCGGCCGACTTTTCGTCCACTTCCGCTGGAAGTAGCGGCGATATGGCCCCATGTAGCTTGCGTGCCCATCCACGGATGGTGGCCGGCTGAATGGACGCGATCGGCTTGTCGCCGAAGGTCGGATAGACGTGCAGCCTGATTTCGTATTCGATGTGTCGGCGGAAGCCTGACGCACTGCTCGGTGCGCCGAACGGCAGCTAGAATTTCTAGCTCTGCGGGGGCGGTGAATCGAGTCACCAGATGGTCCGGACGTGACCTGATCTCAGTCAACCGGTAAGCCGCATGGAAGTCCTGGCCGTCGGGTCCGGTCGTCGTGTCGCAGCAGCAGGGCGCATCAGCAGTGGCCGGCTCCTCGCGGGAAACTCCCCATTAAGCTCCGAATCCAAGCCGCGTTCGATGGTTTCGAGCCAAGCGCAGGAGTGGTGAGCGACAAGGGGCGTAAGTCGGTCATCAGATGCTTGCGTGCGAAGCCACCGTGCGCCGTCTGGCGAATGGGAGACAGTGGCAACCAGATCGGGACCGTAGCCGACATCGCGGAGTCATGCAGCCACGGACAAGACTTGGCCGTCCGATGAGTCCGGGAAGCCGCATATCCGTTCGGCCTTAGCCCCTACTGCTTGGACGTGGCTCCACCGACGAGGTAAACGCCTTGTTGGGCAAGTCCTCGGCAAGGGACTGCGGCGCCTCAGTGATGGTCGGCAAGGTCAGACCAATAGCAGCGGCCGGCGCTGCAGGCCGCTCGCGCCGCCGGAACTGTGCCGGGCCGATGACCCGCCGCCGCGCCTCTGGCCTTCGGCCGCCAGCGGCGTCGGTGCTAGCCCGCCGTCCGCGCGACATACGACGAAGCCCCGGGCCGCCTGAGTAGTTAGGTAGGCCGGGGCTTCTGGGGAGTTCGGTCGCAAGAGCATGTGTCCTCGCCGGACGGGCAGACAACCAGGATGATCGACAATCCGATCGATCTTCGGGGAACGTGGTGTTTGCGCGTGGGATGACTCCTTCGGGTCCTGAAGTGGGCGGAGTCGCCAACCTCAAGATCATGCTGTTTCTCGGCGGTCGAACGATCCCTGTAACGGGCGTATTGGAGCCGTGACCCGGCGGCCGGTCACCGGCCGCCGGGTCTGCCCGGTCAGGACTCGGAGGCCCTGCGGCGGTAGGCGAGAAGCAAGGCGGCGCCGGCGGCGACGGAGATGGTGCCGAGGCCCGTCAGGACGGGTATCAGCGCACTATCGCCGCTACCGCCGGTCACCGGTAGCTTTGTGCGGCTTGGGGTCGGAAACCCGGTCGGAGTTCCCGTTGGGGTGCCGGTCGGGGTGGCGGTGGGCGTGCC
>NZ_SMKJ01000355.1:0-5952 GCF_004348615.1 Micromonospora sp. KC207 | reverse complement strand
CCCTGGGTGCGCCCGCGCAGCGCCCGGTGGAACGCGTGCGAGTGGGCGTTGGCCAGGCCGGGGAGGGTCAGCCCGGGCAGCCGTACGGCGTCGTCCAACACCTCGACCCCGGCCGTGGGGTCGCCGCCGGCGGCCAGTGGGGTGACAGCGGTGATCCGGCCCTCCTCGGCCTCGATCAGCACGTCGGCGGTGGGCTCGGCCCGGTCGGGCAGCCATGCGTACTCGGCGAGCCAGCGGGTCCTGGTCACCTCTTCCACCCCCTATGGAGCTGCCCCGTCTTTGCTACCGCTGCGCGGGTGGGTGCGTTCGTCGCGTGCGGCGTCGGCGAGGGACACGCCGCCGCCGGGACGGGTCCGCGTCGTTGTCCCGTTCGTGCGGGCAGCTCCATAGTCGGGACGGGTCCGCGTCGTTGTCCCGTTCGTGCGGGCAGCTCCATAGTCGGGATGGGTCCGCGTCGTTGTCCCGTTCGTGCGGGCAGCTCCATAGTCGGGATGGGTCCGCGTCGCTGCCCCGTTCGTGCGGGCAGCTCCATAGGGGCCGCAGTGCGCCGTCGACCGGGAACCAGACGGGTCCGGTTCCGCCTGTGTCGGCCTCGCTCGGTCACGCGCACGTCAGCTCCGCCAGCACCCGGGCCAGGGCAGTGACCCCGGCGGCGCAGTCGGCGTCGGTGGCCGCCTCGGCGGGGGAGTGCGACACCCCGGTCGGGTTGCGCACGAACAGCATCGCCGTGGGCAGGTGCCCGGCGAGGACCCCGGCGTCGTGGCCCGCCCCGGTGGGCAGCACCGGCGCGCCGAGCAGCGCCGCGAGCCGCCCGCCGAGGTCGCCGTCGAAGGCGACGTTCGGGGTCGTCGACTCCTCGGTCACGGTCACCTCCGTGCCGTCCCGGCCGGCCCGCTCGGCGGCCCTGGCGCGGACCGCCTCGACCAAACCGGCGACGGTCTGCGGGTCTGCGGCGCGGGCGTCCAACCAGCCGGTCACCCGCGCAGGGATCGCGTTGGTGGCGTTCGGCTCGACCCGGACCCGGCCCACCGTGGCGTGCGCGCCGCGCAGCCGGGCCTCCTTGTTGGCGGCGAGCACCGTGAACGCGTACGTGAGCATGGGGTCGCGGCGGTCGGCCATCCGGGTCGTACCGGCGTGGTTGCCCTCGCCGTGGAAGTCGAAGCGCCAGCGGCCGTGCGGCCAGATGGCGCTGGCGACCGCGACCGGCGCGTCGTGGTCGACCAGCGCGCGGCCCTGCTCGACGTGCAGCTCCACGAAGACCGCGAAGCCGCCGAGCAGGTCGGGGCGGGCGCCCGCCGGCCGGTCGCCCAGCGCCTCGGCCAGGCTCACCCCGTCGGCGTCGCGCAGCCCGGCCGCGCGGTCCGCGTCGAGCGCGCCGGTGAGCAGCCGGGACCCCAGGCACGGTACGCCGAACCGGGCCCCCTCCTCCTCGGCGAACGCGGCCACCACCAAGGGCCGGGCCGGGGTGCGGCCGGCGGCGCGCAGCTCGTCCACGGCGAGGAACGCGCTGACGATGCCGAGCGGCCCGTCGTACGCGCCGCCGTGCGGCACAGAGTCGAAGTGGCTGCCGGTCAGCGTGGCGCCTGGCGCGTCGGGGTCGCCCCAGCGGGCGAAGAGGTTGCCGTTGCCGTCGGCGGTGACCGGCATGCCCCGGCGGTCGGCCTGCGCCCGGAACCAGTCGCGCAGCGTCAGCTCGGGGGCGGTGAACGCGTACCGCAGGTAGCCACCGCTGCCGGCGTCGCGGCCGATCGGCGCGATCTCGTCCCACAGCTCGCGGAACCGGCGGTGGTCAGGAGGGGACCCTTCACCTACAGAATGCGTCAACAAGGGGCCCCTCCTTAAGCCTCGGACATGGGGACGCGGACGCCGGTGCGGTCGGCGACCTCCCGGGCGGCGTCGTAGCCGGCGTCGACGTGCCGGATGACGCCCATCGCCGGGTCGTTGGTGAGCACCCGTTCGATCTTCTGCCCGGCCAGGGCGGTGCCGTCGGCGACACAGACCTGGCCGGCGTGGATGGACCGGCCGATGCCGACCCCGCCGCCGTGGTGGATGGACACCCAGGACGCGCCGCTGGCGGTGTTGACCAGCGCGTTGAGCAGCGGCCAGTCGGCGATCGCGTCGGAGCCGTCGGCCATCGCCTCCGTCTCCCGGTACGGGCTGGCGACGCTGCCGCAGTCCAGGTGGTCCCGGCCGATCACCACCGGCGCGGACAACTCGCCGGAGGCGACCATCTCGTTGAACCGTACCCCGGCGCGGTCCCGTTCGCCGTAGCCGAGCCAGCAGATCCGCGCCGGCAGGCCCTGGAACGCGACCCGCTCGCCGGCCATCCGGATCCACCGGGCCAGGGACTCGTTCTCGGGGAAGAGGTCGAGGATCGCCCGGTCGGTGACGGCGATGTCGGCCGGGTCGCCGGAGAGCGCCGCCCACCGGAACGGCCCCTTCCCCTCGCAGAACAGCGGCCGGATGTACGCCGGCACGAAGCCGGGGAAGTCGAACGCCCGCTCGTACCCGCCGAGGCGCGCCTCGCCCCGGATCGAGTTGCCGTAGTCGAAGACCTCCGCACCGGCGTCGAGGAAGCCGACCATGGCCTCCACGTGCCTCGCCATCGACGCCCGCGCCCGGTCGGTGAACTCGGCCGGCTTCGCCCGCGCGTAGTCGTGGGCGTCGGCCGGCTCCACCCCCTCCGGCACGTACGACAGCGGGTCGTGCGCGCTGGTCTGGTCGGTGACGACGTCGACCGCCACGCCCCGGCGCAGCAGCTCGGGGAAGACGGTGGCCGCGTTGCCGACCACGCCGACGGAAAGCGGCCGGCGGTCCCGCTTTGCGGCGAGCGCCCGCTCGACGGCGTCGTCGAGGGAGTCGGCGACCTCGTCGAGGTAGCGGTCGCGCACCCGACGGTCCAGCCTGGCCCGGTCCACGTCGACGACCAGGCACGCGCCGCCGTTCATGGTGACCGCGAGGGGTTGTGCCCCACCCATCCCGCCGCAGCCGGCGGTCAGGGTGAGGGTCCCGGCGAGCGTGCCGTGGAAGCGTTTCGCGGCGACGGCGGCGAACGTCTCGTAGGTGCCCTGGAGGATGCCCTGGGTGCCGATGTAGATCCACGAACCGGCCGTCATCTGCCCGTACATGGTCAGGCCGAGGGATTCCAGGCGGCGGAACTCCGGCCAGGTGGCCCAGTCGCCGACCAGGTTGGAGTTGGCCAGCAGCACCCGGGGGGCCCACTCGTGGGTGCGCACGACTCCGACCGGGCGGCCGGACTGCACCAGCATCGTCTCGTCGTCGCGCAGGTCGGTGAGCGTGCGCACCAGCGCGTGGTACGACGGCCAGTCCCGCGCCGCCCGCCCGGTGCCGCCGTAGACGACCAGGTCGTCGGGGCGCTCGGCCACCTCCGGGTCGAGGTTGTTCATCAGCATCCGCAGGGCGGCCTCCTGCGGCCACCCCCGGGCGGTGCGCGCGGCCCCCCGGGCGGCGCGGACGGGTTGGGGCATCTCGTCTCTCCTCTCAGCCGAGGAACAACTGGCGACGGGCGGCGGAGGACTCGAACGCCTCCAGTCGGCGCTGGGTCTCGGCGGGCGCGGCGTCGCAGATGGCCTGAAGAACCACCATCGCCAGCGTCATCGGGGCGGTGTGCAGGTCGAACACGAGGCCGGTGCCGACGGCGGCGGGGAGCACCACCTGGGCGTGTTCGGCCGCCGGGCTGACCGGCGAGTCGGTGATGGCCACCACGGTCAGGCCGGCGGCCCGCGCCTCGGCCAGCGCCTCCAGGGTCTCCCGGGGGTAGCGCGGCAGCACGAAGGCCAGCAGGGCGGTCGCCCCGGCCGCCGTGGCCTGCTCGATCCGGTCGGTGAGCAGGCTGCCGCCGTCGTCGAGCACCCGCACGTCGGGGTGCACCTTCGCGGCGAAGTACGCGAAGTACGCGGCCAGCGGCGCGGCGGCCCGCAGCCCGAGCACCGGCAGCGGGCGGCTGGCGGCGAGCAGCTTGCCGACCCCGGCGATCCGGTCGGTGTCGGCGAGCTGGCCGGCCAGCCGTTTTAGGTTGGCCCGCTCGGTGTGGACGGCGCGTTGCAGCTCGTTGCCGCTGCCGGAGGGCTCGCCGGTGGCGGTGCCGGTCAGCTCGCGCAGCCGGCGGCGCAGCGCCGGGTACCCGTCGTGGCCGAGTGCGACGGCGAACCGGGTCACCGAAGGCTGACTGACGCCGGCCAGTTCGGCCACCTCGGCCGCCGACAGGTACGCCGCGGCGGCGGCGTGCTGCACCAGGCTGTGCGCGATGCGCCGCTGCGTCGGGGTGAGCCGGACGCTCTGAAAGAGGTCGAGCACCCGGTCGGCGGACGCCCCGGCGGTGCCTCCTTCATTCATGCGGTGACTCTATGCATAAAAACTTTCATAGGCAACCCGCGACGGCCCTCGACGTCGCCACCCATCGGTACTATCCGCAGGGCGGGTGAACAGAGGAGTGGGGCATGCAGCCGGAGGGTCCGTACAGGTTCACCGAGGCGTCGGGGGTCTGCCAGGTCGGCAGTGCCTGGTGGGCGGTGGACTCGCAGGACCGGCTGATGAACATCGCCGTGCTGGAGGGGGCCGCCGCCGCCGACCAGCCCTGGCGGGAGGCCTTCACCAACGCGGCGGACACCCTCGCGCAGACGCCGGGCGGCCCCCGCTACGTCAACGCCGACTTCGCCGCCGCCCGCCCCTGGGTCGCGTACCCGGCCGAGGTGGAGAACGCCGCCGACAGGCTCTTCGGGCTGCTCGGCATGCCACTGCGGTCGCCCCGCCTCGAACCCGTCGGCGACGTGGCCACCCAGGCGATGCCGGTGATCAACCCGGTCACGCCGACCTCGGGTGTGCCCATCTCCGGCCAGCCCGCGTCGGGCTTGCCCAGCTCCGGCGCACCGCCGGTCTGGGCGGCACACGCCACCGGGTCGCCGGTCGTCCCGGCCGCACCGGCGGCGGATCCCCCGGCCGCGCACCCCGGGCCGGCCGAGCCCGTCGTGCCGCGCGACCCGTTCGCGTCGCCCGCGCGTCGCATCCAGCCGTCCCCGTCGCCCCGCCCGCGTACCGGGCTCCGGCTGGGGGTCGCGGCCCTGGCCCTGGCGGTGCTCGCCGCCGGCGGCGGGCTCGCCGTCTGGGCCGCCACCCGGGACCAGGACGCGCCCCCGCCGGCCGGCCCCGCCGGGGCGTTCCCGACCGCCACCCCAGCCGCCGGCTTCCGCCCATGGAGCCAGGCGGCCCCGTACAGCCCGCAGGAACGGGCGCTCGCCACCGCCGCGCCGGGGCTCGTCTTCGTCGAGGCGGTGTTCAACGGGTACCTGCGCGACGGACGTACCGGGGCGCTGCTCAACCCGACGCCCGTCACGTTCCAGCGGCGGTGCAGCGGCTTCGTGGTGAACCCCGACGGGCACGTGCTCACCAACGGCCAGTGCGTCGCCCCCGACGAGCCGGTCGCCCGGGAGCGGGCCCTTTACACCCTCGGCCGGATTCTCGTCGCCGGGAAGAGGCTCACCTCCGGCGCGCTGGACGGCTGGGTCCGGTCGCGGACGGCGAACACCCGGTTCACCGGCAAGGAGCCGGACCGGCCGCCGTCGAGCCAGGTCTTCGTCCAGCTCAACCAGGCCCGGGGCGGGCTGACCGGCACCCCCGCGATCGCCGGCGAGGTGGTGCGCACCCGGGCCGCCGACGCCGGGGACCTCGCCCTGGTCAAGGTGACCCGGCCCGACCTGCCCGGCGTCGAGCTGGGCGACCCCGCCGTGCTCGCGCCGGGCGAGGCGGTGGTGCTGGCCGGTTACCACACCGTCGACACCGACTTCCGGGACGCCACCTACACGCTGCGCTCGAAGACCGTGCAGGTCACCGCGACGGACACCGCCCAGGGCCCGGTGCCGCTGTTCCGGATCGGCGACGACATCGGCATCTACTCCCACGGCGGGGTCGCACTCGACCCGGCCGGCCGGGTGG
>NZ_SMKJ01000354.1:0-5984 GCF_004348615.1 Micromonospora sp. KC207 | reverse complement strand
GACGCAGCCCGCGCAGCCGACGCCGGGCCGCGCCGGCCCCGCCCCGCAGCCGCCTGCCGCCTGGGGCCAGGCCGAGCCCGCCGCCCGGGGTGCCGCCCGCGTAACCGGACAGACGACCCCACCCCAGGACTGGGCCACCACACAGGACGACAACAACCGCCCCAGCGACTGGAACCCCCACCAGCAGGCCAACGACAACGCCAGCTCCGGCGGCTGGAACGCCACCCCGCAGCAGGAGAAGGACGACCCCGCCCGCTCCGGCGGCTGGGCCGCCACGGCGGTCCACGCCGACGACCAGCAGCCCAAGCCGAACGCATGGCCCGCCGCCGACGAGTCTGGGCAGCCCGGCCCGTGGGGCGCGGCGTCGGTGCCGCAGCGGCAGGACGACCGGCCGGAGGTTCCCGACTGGGCGGCGGCTGAGCCGACCTCCGTACCACCGGCCCGGGCCACCGCCGCCGTCAGCGTGGACGGTCCGCCGGCCTGGGCCGTTCCCGCCGAGAGCCCGCAGCAGTGGCCCGGCGCCGACCGGTCCGAACGACCGGCCGTGCCGGACGTCGAGCCGTGGGCTCCGGGCGAGGCCTGGGGGCGTACCGAGGCGGAGTCCGCCGTGCCGCAGCAGGTTGGCAACGGCTGGGACGCCGAGCGGCCGGAGGACCGTCCGCTGTACCAGCCGGCCCCCGGGCCGGGGATCTCGCCGGCCAACGCCGTGCCGCTGCCGCCGCAGGAGCAGCGGGTGCCCGGTGCCAGCCTGGCCGCCCTCCCGCCGGCCGACTACGTGCCGCCGGCCCAGTTCCCCCCGGCCATCGAACCGCCACCGGCCGCCGAACCGTCCGACCGCGAGGGCGTCCCGTCGCCGTACGGGCCGGAGACGGGCGCCGGCTGGGGCCGCGCCGAGGAGTCCCCGTCGCAGGCCGCACCGTTCGTTCCCGCCCCCCGCGTCTCACCCGAGTCCGGGGCGACCGCCCGGGCCGCCGTGGCTCCACCGGGGGCCGGGGAGGCCGCGGCCGGCGCGGTGGGCAGCGTCTCGGCGAGCGCGTCGGTGCCGATGGCCAGCCGGGTGACGCCGCCGACCGACCAGGCGCTGCGTCCCGCCGGCACGCCCGCGCCGCAGCCCCGGGTGTACGGCCGGCCGGCCCGGCCGGAGCCGGCCGACGAGCCGGAGCAGGCGGAGGAAAGCCCGTTCCGCCCCGAGCACAACCCGCCGCCGTCCCGCTTCGACGAGCCGGGCCCGCAGGTCCGCTTCGACGAGCCGGGCCGATACGACGAACCCGGCCGGTACGACGAGGCGGGCCCGCAGCGGCGCTCCGCCGAACGTGACCACCAGGGCGGTTTCGACGATCCTCACCAGCAGCGCGGTTTCGACGAGCGCGACCGGCCCGGCGGGTTCGACGACGCCGGGCCGCAGCAGCGGTTCAACGACATTGGGCCGCAGCAGCGGTTCGACGACATTGGGCCGCAGCAGCGGTTCGACGACCGCGGTCCGCAGCGCTTCGGCGACGACCCGGACCGGTCGGCCGGCCGGCAGCACGGCTTCGGCGACGGCCCGGCGGCCGGGGCTGCCGGCGTGACGGCCCCGCCGACCTTCCCGCCGGGCGTGCCCTCGTTCGTGGACCCGCCGGCCAGCAACCGACCCGTCAACGGCGTCCGGCCGCACGAGGGCGACCGCCCGGGCGAGCAGTTCGGCGGGCCGGTGGGTGGAGCCACCGCCGTGCAGGGCACGGCGCCCGGCCACGATCCCGCGCCGTACGGTGAGCCAACGCAGGTCGGGTTCCCGCCGCAGGGGCAGCAGTCCGGCCCGGCCTGGGGCCCGGAGCCGGAGCAGGGCCGGTTCGACGCGTTCAAGCCGGAGGCGGACGCGCCGAAGACCGAGGCACCGCCGCCGAAAATCCGCAACGGCCGGGTGCTGGCCGCCGTGCTGGTGGCCGCCGTGCTGATCCTCGCGGTGCCGCTGGGCCTGCTCATGCTGCTCGGCAAGGTGGGCGGCGACAGCGCCCCGCAGTTCGACCCGGCCGTCGGTTCCTGCGTCAAGCAGTCCGGCGGCACCGCGACGGCGGCCACCTGCGGCGAGGCCGGCGCGTTCGCGATCGTGTCCAAGGTCGACGTCAAGGAGAAGTGCGCCGACCCGACCCAGCCGCACGTGATTCTGCGTGGCGACGTACCCAACAAGGTGCTCTGCCTCAAGCCGTCCGCCAATTAGCCAACCCTCGGGGCGGTGCCACGGACCACCGTGGCACCGCCCCCGTCGTACGCCCGGGTGTGACCGGTGCCGCGCGGGGTGCCGGCCGGTCGGGGCGTCCCGGTCGGGCAGACTGGAGAGATGAGCGCACGAGTACGGGCTCCTGAGCTGCGCGGCAGGGCCTGGCTGAACACTGGCGGGAAGGCTCTGACGATCCAGTCGCTAAAAGGTCGTTGCACGATCTTGGACTTCTGGACCTTCTGCTGCATCAACTGCCTGCACGTGCTCGACGAGCTGCGCCCCTTGGAGGAGAAGTACGCCGACGTGCTGGTCGTCGTCGGCGTGCACTCGCCGAAGTTCGAGCACGAGAAGGACCCGGCCGCCCTCGCCGCCGCCGTCGAGCGGTACGGCGTGCGTCACCCCGTCCTGGACGACCCCGAGCTGGACATGTGGCAGCAGTACGCCGCCCGCGCCTGGCCGACCCTCGCCGTGATCGACCCCGAGGGGTACGTGGTGGCCACCATGGCCGGCGAGGGCCACGCCGAGGGGCTGGCCCGGCTGATCGACGAACTGGTCGCCACCCACGAGGCGAAGGGCACCCTGCACCGGGGCGACGGCCCGTACGTGCCGCCCGCCGAGCCGGAGACGGCCCTGCGCTTCCCCGGCAAGGCCATCGCGCTCGACGGCGGGAACCTGCTGGTCTCCGACTCGGCTCGACACTCCCTTGTGGAGCTGGCCCCGGACGGCGAGACGCTCGTCCGCCGGATCGGCTCGGGCGTCCGGGGGCGCGCAGACGGGCCGGCCGGCGCTGCCGCGTTCGCCGAGCCGCAGGGGCTGTGCCGGCTCCCGGAGCACGCGGCCGAGGTGGCCGGTTACGACATCGTCGTCGCCGACACCGTGAACCACCTGCTGCGCGGCGTGCGGCTGGCCACCGGCGAGGTGGTGACCGTGGCCGGCACCGGCCGGCAGTGGCGCTCGACGGTGGACGACCACGCCCACGACTCACTCTCGGTCGACCTCTCCTCCCCCTGGGACCTGGCCTGGTACGACGACAAGGTGATCGTCGCCATGGCTGGCATCCACCAGCTCTGGTGGTTCGACCCGATCCGCCGCACGGCGGGCATGTACGCCGGCACCACGGTCGAGGCGCTGCGCGACGGGCCGCTGACCGAGGCGTGGCTGGCCCAGCCGTCCGGCCTGGCCGTCTCGGCCGACGGTGCCCGGCTCTGGGTCGCCGACAGCGAGACCAGCGCTGTCCGGTACGTCGAGAACGGCGTCCTGGGCACCGCCGTCGGGCACGGGCTGTTCGACTTCGGCCACGTCGACGGCCCGGCCGACCGGGCGCTTCTCCAGCACCCGCTGGGCGTGTGCGCGCTGCCGGACGGCTCGGTGCTGATCGCCGACACGTACAACGGGGCGGTCCGCCGCTTCGATCCGGCGACCAATCTGGTGTCGACGGTCGCCGGCGGGCTCGCCGAGCCGAGCGACCTGGTGCTGACCGCCGACGGCGGGGTGCTTGTGGTCGAGTCGGCGGCGCACCGGCTGGCCCGGCTGGCCCCGGGCGCGCTGTCGGCCGTCGGGGCGAGCACGGTCGACGGCCCCCGGCACCGCACCGAGCGGAAGCCGACGGAGGTGGCGGCCGGCGAGGTGACGCTGGACGTCGTCTTCACCCCGGCGCCGGGGCAGAAGCTCGACGAGACGTACGGGCCGTCGACCCGGCTGGTCGTCTCGGCGTCGCCGCCGGAGCTGCTGCTGGAGGGGGCGGGCACCGGCACCGAGTTGTCCCGCCGGTTGATGGTCGACGGGTCGGTGGCCGGCGGGGTGCTCCAGGTGACCGCGCAGGCGGCGACGTGCGACACCGACGCGGAACACGCGGCCTGCCACCTGACCCGCCAGGACTGGGGCGTGCCGGTCCGGGTGGTCGAGGGCGCCCCGGCGCGGCTCCCGCTGGTCCTGCGCGGTGTGGACGCCTGACCGGCAGCCGTTAGGCAGCGCGAACGGCAGCGGTTAGGAAGGGGCCCTTCCTATACAGAATGCGTTAACGAGGGCCCCCTCCTTTCATGCGAACGGAGCGAGTGCAACTCCCGCGTCGAGGAGCGCGGCCCGCACCAGCGCGGCGGAAGCCACCGCCCCGGGGGTGTCGCCGTGCAGGCAGATCGAGTCGACCGGGCAGGGCACCACGGTGCCGTCGACCGCCACCACGGTCTTTTCGGTGGCCATTCGGACCGCGCGGGTGGCCACCTGCTCGGGGTCGGTGACCAGCGCGCCGAGGGCGGTGCGGGGCACCAGCGTGCCGTTGGGCAGGTAGCCCCGGTCGGCGAAGCCCTCGGCGACCACCCGCAGGCCGGCACCGGTGGCGAGCTGGGCGAGCGCCGAGCCGGGGGCGCAGAGCACCGGCAGGTCGCGGTCGTAGTCGTCGATCGCGGCGATCAGGGCGGCGGCCTGCGACTCGTCGGCCGACGCGGCGTGGTAGAGCGCCCCGTGCGGCTTGAGGTAGCGGACCCGGGTGCCGTACGGCCGGCAGAACGCGTCGAGCGCGCCGAGCTGGTAGGTGGTCTCGTCGCGCAGGTCCGCGAAGGCGTACGCGATGTGCCGGCGGCCGAAGCCGGCGAGGTCGCGGTAGCCGACCTGCGCGCCGATGGCGACCCTGCGTTCGGCGGCGGCGGCGCAGACCCGGCGCATGGTGGACGGGTCGCCGCCGTGGAAGCCGCAGGCGACGTTGGCCGAGGTGATGACGTCGAGCAGCGCCTCGTCGTCGCCGAGCCGCCAGATGCCGAATCCCTCGCCGAGGTCAGCGTTGAGGTCCATGGAACGTCACCGTAGTCCCCGGGCGGGCCTGCGCGAGCGGCGTCACGTCGTCCACCACCCCGACGACGGGGTAGCCGCCGGTGGTCGGGTGGTCGGCGAGGAAGATCAGCGGCTGGCCGTCGGCGGGCACCTGCACCGCGCCGAGCACGATCCCCTCGCTGGGCAGTTCCCCGGCGACCGCGCGGGGCAGCGGCGCGCCGGCCAGTCGCGCGCCGACCCGGTTGCTCAACGGGCTCACCGTGTACGCCGTGCCGAACAGTCGGTCGAGCGCGGCCGGGGTGAACCAGTCGTCGCGGGGGCCGAGGCGCAGCGGGAGCCGCAGCACGGCCGGCGCGGGCCGCCCGACGGTCACGTCGACCGGCGCGGGGTCACCGGCCGGGTCGCCGAGGGGCAGGGTGTCGCCGTCACGCAGTCGGGGCGTGCCGAGCCCGGAGAGGGTGTCGGCCGACCGGCTGCCGAGCACCTGCGGCGTGGCGATCCCGCCGGCCACGGCGAGCCAGGTGCGCAGCCCGTTGCGGGCCGGGCCGATCCGCACGACCGCCCCGGCGGGTACGGCGAGCGGCCGGCCGACGTCGCCGGGCCGGTCGCCGACCCGCACGTCGGCGTCCGCGCCGGTCATCGCGACCGCACCGGCCCGGGTCAGCCGCACCGCGCAGCCGGTGAGGGTGATCTCCAAACCGGCGGCGTCCTCCGGGTTGCCGACGAGACGGTTGGCCAGTCGCAGGGCCGCCGGGTCGAGCGCCCCCGACCGGGGCACGCCGAGGTGCGCCCAGCCGGGCCGGCCCTGGTCCTGCACGGTGGTGAGCGCCCCGGCCCGGAGCACCTCCAGCCGGCGGGGCGGTTCGTCGGCGGGTCGGCCGGTCACGCGGTCGCCGCCAGGCGTACCCGGGTGCCGGGGGCGAGCCGGGCCGGCGGGTCGGCGGTCACGTCGAACAGGGTCAGCCCGGTCCGCCCGACCAGCAGCCAGCCGCCGGGGGACGCGCCGGGGTAGATTCCGGCG
>NZ_SMKJ01000353.1:0-6054 GCF_004348615.1 Micromonospora sp. KC207 | reverse complement strand
GGCGGGGATCGCCGCCGAGTTGACGCGGCACCTGGCGTAGGCGGACAACGGTGGGCGGATCCGGTCGGTGATGACGGTGTTCGCGCCGGACCGCCCGGGGGTGGGGCCGCGGGCGCGGATCTGGAACGACCAGTTGATCCGGTATTGCGGTCACCGGTGCGCCGATGGTGCGGTGGTGGGTGATCCGGCGCAGGTGCCGATGACGGGTGCGGTGGTGGGCCTGGGGTGGCGTCCACCGCCGGTGCCGGGCCGGTTCGACCTGTTGCCGTGGGTGATCGAGACGGCGTACGAGGATCCGACTCTGGTGGAGGTGCCGCGGGACCTGGTGCGGGAGGTCGCGTTGACTCATCCGGCGTATCCGTGGTTCGCGGGGTTGCGGTTGCGGTGGCACGCGCTGCCGGTGATCAGCAACATGCGGTTGCGGGTCGGTGGGGTGGACTACGGTTGCGCGCCGTTCAACGGCCACTACCTCAGTGACGAGATCGGTACCCGGAACATGGGTGACGGGCATCGGTACGACCAGCTGCTGCCGGTGGCGCGCGGGTTGGGGTTGGACACGTCGCGGGAGGACACGCTGTGGCGGGAACACGCCGCGTTGGTGATCAATCAGGCGGTGTTGCATTCGTTCCGGTTGGCGGGGGTGCGGGTGTCGGATCCGCACACCGAGTCGGAGTTGTTCATGAAGTTCTGCGCGCAGGAGGAGCGGGCGGGGCGGCCGGTGCACGGTGACTGGTCGTGGCTCAACGGCAGTGTGGGGTGGGCGGCGCTGCACGCGGTGTATCACCGCTACTACGACACGGGGGTGCCGAACCCGAACCTGTGGCCGGTGGATCGGGCGTACGGGCCAGACGGTGCGGTGGCGCTGACTCTGCGGGAGCGGCACGACGCGGCCCGCCGGCGGGAGGACTGAGGGATGGACGTCGTGGGGTTGCGGCAGAGTTGGGCGCAGTTGCAGGTGGCGGGTCCGGAGGCGGCGAGGTATTTCTACGCGACGTTGTTCACGATCGCGCCGGAGGTGCGGTCGATGTTCCCGACGAACATGCGTTACCAGGAGGACAAGCTGCTGGCGGCGTTAGGGCACATCGTGAGCCACGTTGACGACGAGCGGGAGTTGGCGGGGTTCACGCGTCGGTTGGGCGCCGACCACCGCCGGTTCCGGGGCGCGGATCGGCAGGGCCGGGCGGTGCCGTTGGCGCAGGGGCACTACCGGTGGGTGGGGCAGGCGCTGCTGGCGACGTTGGAGCGGTTCCTCGGGCCGCGGTGGACGCCGGGGTTGCGGGCGGACTGGACGGCGGCGTACGAGGTGGTGACGCGGTTGATGTTGGCGGGCGCGGCGGACGCGGAGCTGTCGTCGCCGCCGTTGTGGGAGGCGGAGGTCCTCCGGGTGCAGCGGCGCCGCGCGGACGTGTGCGTGTTCACGGTGCGCCCGAACTATCTGTGTGAGTACCTGCCCGGGCAGTCGCTGCCGGTGCAGGTGCCGCAGTTGCGGCTGTGGCGGTACCTGTCGCCGGCGAACGCGCCGCGCGCGGACGGCACGATCGAGTTCCACGTGCGGGCGACGGGCCGGTTCTCGACGTATCTGGTGCGCCGGCTGCGGGTGGGGGATCAGGTGTTGCTGGGCTCGCCGACGGGCACGGCGTTGTCGTCGTACGGCCGGTCGCCGCACCTGCGGTTGCTGTTGGTGGCCGGGGGGACGGGGTTGGCGCCGTTGCGGGCGGTGGTGGAGGCGTTGCGGGCGGAGCCGCGGCCGACGACGTTGGTGGTGGGCGGCCGAACCCCCGACGACCTGTACGACGACGCGGCGGTGTGGGAGCTGGCCGGCGCGTCGGGTTGGTTGCGGTACGTGCCGACGGTGCAGACCGCCTGGCGGTGGTCGGGTGCGGTGGGCACGGCCGGTGACACGGCGGTGCGGTTGGGGCCGTGGCGGGACACCGACGTGTTGGTGTGCGGCAGTCCGCAGATGACGCGGGAGACGATCGGGGCGCTGGTGGCCTCGGGGGTGGCGGCGCAGCGGATTCTGGCCGAGGTGTACGACCATTGCCAGTATCCGCCGCTGGCCGGTCAGGCCGCGGCGGCGGTGCGGGACTTCAGCGGGACGGGGGTCCGATGAGCGTCGACGTCGGTGACGGGCAGGGTGGTACGACGCGGGCGGTGGGCGCGTTGGCGGCGCGCCGGTTCCGTGGCGCTGACTGGTTGTCGGTCGACGGGGTCGTCGACGTGGCCCGGGCGGCCGACGAGCGGATCGGGTTGCTCAACGGTGAGTTGGAACGGTTGCGGCGGGAGAACGAGGCGCTGGTGCGGCAGGTGGAGATGCTGCGGCACGGCGCGTTGCCGAGTGTGGCGCCGCAGGGCCCGGATCCGATGGTGATCGAGTTGACGGTGCGGGCGCAGGAGGAGGCGAACCGGACGATCGACGAGGCCGCCGAGGAGGGGGCGGAGATCATCGCCGAGGCGCGGCGGCAGGCCGAAGAGATCGTCGCCGAGGCGTTCCGGCGGGCGGGAGGTGTGCCGGGCGCGGGGCCGGACGCGGCGGATTCCCGGGCGGAGGAGCTGCGGTTGTTGGGGCGGGTGCGGGAGCTGGAGGGCCGGCAGGCGGCGTTGGCGGCGGCGTTGGCGGCGGCGCGGCAGCAGGTGGGGCGGTGGCAGGCGTACCTGGTGGGACAGGCCGAGCAGGTGCGGGTGGAGGCGGCGCAGGCCGCTGAGGCGGACCGGCAGCTGCGTCAGCTCCTCGGCGGATAGGTCCGAAGGTGGCGGCCCCCGGTGTGGGGTTTGCCGGGGCGAGGGGGGTCACCGGCGCGTGCTCGCGGGCGCGGCGGGCGCTGAGGCAGCATGGATGGCGTGACGGGGTCGTTCGACGCGGTGGCCGGTCTGCTCGCCGGCGGTGGTGTCGTGGTGCTCAGCGGCGCGGGCCTGTCGACGGACTCGGGTATCCCGGACTACCGGGGGCCCAGCGGGGTGGCCCGCCGGCACACCCCGATGACGTTGCAGGCGTTCACCGGCGATGCGGTGGCGCGGCGGCGGTACTGGGCGCGTAGTCACCTGGGATGGCGCACGATCGCGGGGGCCACGCCGAACGGCGGGCACGTCGCGGTGGCCCGGTTGCAGCGCGGTGGGCTGGTCGACGCGGTGATCACCCAGAACGTCGACGGTCTGCACACGGCCGCCGGGTCGGCGCCGGTGGTGGAGTTGCACGGCCGCCTCGACGAGGTGGTGTGTCTGGACTGCGGCAACCGCGTCGGCCGTCAGGAGGTGGACCGGCGGCTGCGGGAGGCGAACCCGGGGTTCGCCGCGGCGGTGGCGGCGGTCAACCCGGATGGTGACGTGGACCTGGCCGACGCGCAGGTGGCGGGGTTCCGGCCGGTGGCCTGCGGACGGTGTCGCACCGGGATGTTGAAACCGGACGTGGTGTTCTTCGGGGAGACGGTGCCGGCGGCGCGGGTGGCGACCTGTTTCGACCTGGTGGAGCGGGCCCGGGTGATGCTGGTGCTCGGGTCGTCGTTGACGGTGTTGTCGGGGCGCCGGTTCGTGATCCGCGCGGCGAAACGGGACATTCCGGTGGTGATCGTCAACCAGGGGCCCACCCGGGGTGACGGGTACGCCGCGCTGCGCGTCGACGCGCCGCTGGGGGTGGTGCTGCCGGCGCTTGCCGACCGGCTGGTGGTCGCCGGGGACGCGCTGGTCGGCGGCGCGGCGGCGTGCGGGTGATCCAGATCGCGGGGGACGACATCCGCCGGAAACAGCGGCGCTGGTAGCGTGGAGCGTGCCGGTACCCCGCGTGGGAGAGACCGCCTGATCTGTTCGGGGCGGCGCCGAAGGGGCAGCTTCCTCCCCGGAACCTCTCAGGCAGAAGGACCTCGCGGGCAGGCACTGTGGAGCGCCCTGCCCTGGGCGTGACTCAGGGGGAGGCCGACTTGTCGACCTCACATCCCGGGGAGCGCCGCCATGACCGTAGAGCAGTTCGCCGCCCGTCACATCGGCCCCGACGGCGACGACGAGCGCCACATGCTCGACGTCGTCGGCTACGACTCGATCGACGAGTTGATGGACGCGGCGATTCCCGAGGTGATCCGCTGGCACGGCGCCCTGGACCTGCCGGAGCCGGCCAGCGAGCACGACGCCCTGGCGCAGCTGCGGGCGATCGCGGGCCGCAACACCGTCGCCGTGTCCATGATCGGGTTGGGTTACCACGGTACGCACACCCCGGCGGTGATCCGCCGTAACGTGCTGGAGAACCCGGCCTGGTACACGGCGTACACGCCGTACCAGCCGGAGATCAGCCAGGGCCGGTTGGAGGCGCTGCTGAACTTCCAGACGATGGTGACGGACCTGACGGGCCTGGCCACGGCGAACGCGTCGATGCTCGACGAGGGCACCGCCGCGGCGGAGGCGATGACCCTGGCCCGGCGGGCGTCGAAGAGCCGCAGCAGCGTGTACGTGGTCGACGCCGACGCGTTGCCGCAGACCATCGCGGTGATCACCAGCCGGGCGCAGCCGTTGGGCATCGAGGTGCAGGTGGTGGATCTGGACGCGCAGGCGCTGCCGGGGGAGTTCTTCGGGCTGCACCTGCAGTATCCGGGGGCGTCGGGGGCGGTACGCGATCACGCGCCGCTGGTGGCGGCGGCGCACGCGGCCGGGGCGCTGGTCACGGTGGCGGCGGACCTGTTGGCGTTGACGCTGCTGCGCGCGCCGGGGGAGATCGGCGCGGACATCGCCGCCGGCACCACCCAGCGGTTCGGGGTGCCGATGGGCTTCGGTGGCCCGCACGCCGGGTACCTGGCGGTCCGGTCGGGGTTGGAGCGGATGCTGCCCGGCCGGCTGGTGGGGGTGTCCCGCGACGCGGCGGGCGACCCGGCGTACCGGCTGGCGTTGCAGACCCGTGAGCAGCACATCCGGCGAGAGAAGGCGACCAGCAACATCTGCACCGCGCAGGTGCTGCTGGCGGTGATGGCCGGCATGTATGCCGTTTACCACGGCCCGGACGGGCTGCGGGGCATCGCGGCGCGTACCCACTCGATGGCGGCGCGGCTCGCGGCCGGGTTGCGCGCCGGCGGGGTGGGTGTCGCGGACGTCGCGTTCTTCGACACGGTCACGGCGGTGGTGCCGGGCCGGGCCGCGCAGGTGGTCGCCGACGCGCAGCGGCGGGGGGTGAACCTGCGGCTGGTCGACGCCGACCGGGTCGGGATCTCGTGTGACGAGACGACCACCGGGGCGCATCTGGCGATGGTGTGGGCGGCGTTCGGGGTGCCCGGGTTCGACGGCGCGGTCGAGGCCGACCTGCCGGCGGGATTGGCGCGCACGTCGGCGTTCCTGACCCACCCGGTGTTCGGCGCGCACCGTTCGGAAACGGCGATGCTGCGGTACCTGCGGCGGTTGGCGGACTTCGACTACGCCCTGGACCGGGGCATGATTCCGCTGGGGTCGTGCACGATGAAGCTGAACGCGACCACGGAGATGGAGCCGGTGAGCTGGGCGGAGTTCGCCCACATCCACCCGTTCGCGCCGCCGTCGCAGACCGCCGGCTACCGGGAGTTGATCACCCAGTTGGAGGGGTGGCTGGCGGAGGTGACCGGCTACGACGCGGTCAGCGTGCAGCCCAACGCCGGGTCGCAGGGGGAACTGGCGGGGCTGCTGGCGATCCGCGCGTACCACGCCGACCGGGGGCAGGGGCACCGGGACGTGTGCCTGATCCCGTCGTCGGCGCACGGCACGAACGCCGCGTCGGCGGTGATGGCGGGAATGCGGGTGGTCGTGGTGGGCTGCGACGACGACGGCAACGTCGACCTGGTCGACCTCGACGCGAAGATCGACAAGCATCGTGGCGTGCTCGCGGCGATCATGGTGACGTATCCGTCGACGCACGGGGTGTACGAGACGGGCATCGCGCAGTTGTGCGCGAAGGTCCACGACGCCGGCGGCCAGGTGTACGTCGACGGGGCGAACCTCAACGCGCTGGTCGGGTTCGCCAAGCCGGGCCGGTTCGGCGCGGACGTGTCGCACTTGAACCTGCACAAGACGTTCTGCATCCCGCACGGCGGTGGTGGGCCGGGGGTGGGT
>NZ_SMKJ01000352.1:0-6125 GCF_004348615.1 Micromonospora sp. KC207 | reverse complement strand
GCGTCGGCCGGCTGCGGGTGGGCGACCAGCACCGGGCAGTGCGCATGCTGTACGAGCGCCTGGCTGACCGAGCCGAGCACGAGCCCGCTGAAGCCGCCGCGTCCGCGAGAGCCGACCACCACCAGCGCCGCGTCCCCGCTCAACTCGATCAGGACCCGCTCGGGCTTGGCCGCCCGCACCGGCCGTCGCTCGACGGCCAGGTCCGGGTGGGCGGCCGTGACCTCGGCGGCGGTCGCGTCGAGCAGGTCCGCGGACTCGGCCCGGGACGCGGCCCCGGGCTCCTCGACCTCGTTCGGCACCGGGCGGGCGTCGTCGGCCGTCGCCACGTGCACCAGCACCAGGCCGGTGCCCCGGCGGGCCGCCTCGTCGGCGGCGAGAACGGCGGCGAGCCGCCCCGGCTGCGACCCGTCCACCCCGGCGACCACCGGGGCGTCGACCGGGATCGCCTGCTCCTCGGGCCGTACCACGAGCACCGGGCAGCGCCCGTGCCCAGCCACCTGGGCGCTGACCGAGCCGAGCAGCAAACCGGCGAAGCCGCCCAGCCCCCGGCTGCCGACCACCACCAGCTCCGCCCGGCGGGACTCCTCCACCAGGGTCGCGGCGGGACCGCCGGCCACCTGCCGTGCCTCGACGTCGACGCCGGGCCAGCGCCCGCGCAGCTCGGCCGCCGTCCGGTCGAGCATCCGCCGGGACTCCTCGGTGGGCGCGGGCACCCCCAGGTCGTACGGGTTGATTGGCACGCCGTAGCCGAGCGGGTGCAGGTAGCCGTGCACCAGCAGCAGCGGCCGGGATCGCCAGGCGGCCTGCTGCGCCGCGTGTTCGGCGGCGACCAGGCTCGACGGCGATCCGTCCACCCCCACCACGACAGGTCGGTCCATCAGCTCTCCCGGCTCGATCACAGGTCATTGTCGGCGTGGCCCCCGCCCACGACCGGCATGCACCCGAACAATGTGCTGTCCCGCAGCATCCGCCGCCATGTCCCGCGCGCCGTCACCCACCATCGGTGGAGCCGCGGGTGCCGTCGCCGCCGAGGCGGCGGTGCACGATCAACTCGTCGACCTCCAGCCGGCCGATGCGCAGCTCACGGATGACCGCCCGGCGGATCACCAGCCGACCGATCGCGACGACGCCCACGGCCATCGCGCCCACGGCCATCGCTCCGACGGCCATCGCCCCCACCGCGCGGGCACCCGTCGCCCGCGCCCCGGTCGCCTGGGCGCCGGTGGCGGCCGCACCCGTCGCCCGCGTCCGCGTCAGCCGGCCCAGGAGCTGCCGAGAACCCCGTGATTCCCTCATAGCCGCGATCCTGCCACGACGTGGAACGGCAAACACCTTCACCCGTTGCAGGCCGGGCACCAGCACGAACCGGACCCAGATCGGGGTGCCCCGCGCCGCGAGCCGGCGGCCCAACCGCAGGGTCGGGCCGATCTCGCCGGTGCGGGTCACCCGCCGGTACGTCGCCGGGTTCCGCGACTTGACGTCCAGCAGCACCAGGTCGGTGGCGTCGAGCAGGGCGTCGTCGGCGCGCGCCCCGAGGAATCCGGAGGTGTCCAGGGCGGTGTGCAGGCCCAAAGCATGACAGCAGCGCAGCACCTCGCCGGTGAACCGGGGTTGCAGCAGGGGCTCCCCGCCGCTGATCGTCACCCCGCCGCCGGCCACCGGGATGAGCCGCCGGTACCGCTCGGCCCGGGCCATCAGCTCGTCGACGGTGCGGTGCCGGCCGCTGCGGCGGTACCAGGTGTCCGGGCTGTGGCAGAACCGGCAGCGCAACGGGCAGCCGGCCAGTAACACCACGAACCGGGTGCCAGGGCCTTGGCCAGGTTCGCCCGCGCCCTTGGCCGGGTCCCGCCGCAGGTAGGCGTCCACGAAGTTCGCGGCAGGGTCCCCGGACCACCACCCGGACTCTTCGGTCGAGGATCGCGGTCATGGTGAGCCTCCTGCCGATAGTCGGACGACGCGTCGGCCGTGCGGGAACGTCGTCCCCCTCGTGGTAGCAATCCGCGCCGGGCCGTCGACAGGGCCGGAAGGAACGCACACCGGGCGGGAGGTTCCGGTCTGTCGGACCCCGCCGGTACCCTGCCCCCGTGACCGCCGAGGATCTGCGTCCGCCCGCCGCGACCGCCGAGGACCTGCGCCTGCGCCCCGTGCGCGACGACGACCTGCCGCACTTCTTCGCCTTCGAGCAGGACGCCGAGGCCAACTGGGTGGCGGCGTTCGGCCCCGCCGACCCGGCGGACCGGGCGGCGTTCGACGCGCACTGGCGGCGCATCCGCGCCGACCCGGCGATCGTCAACCGCACCGTCACCGTCGACGGCGCGGTCGTCGGCCACGTGGCCGCCTTCCCCGTCGGCGAGCAGACCGAGGTCAGCTACTGGATCGACCGGGCCCGCTGGGGCCGGGGTCACGCCACCGCCGCGCTCGCCGCGCTCCTGGCCGAGGTGCCGCAGCGCCCGCTGCGCGCCCGCGCCGCCAAGGACAATGCCGCCTCCCTCGCCGTGCTGCGCAAGTGCGGCTTCGTCGTGTGCGGCGAGGATTCCGGGTACGCCAACGGCCGCCGCGCCGTCGTCGAGGAGTGGGTCCTCGAACTGGCCGACTGACGGTCAGCGCCCGCCCGGGCGCCGCCCCGCAGCCGGGCTGAGCTGGGCAGGCACTAGTCTCACAAGGTGAACTGGTTGGACTTGGTCGGCTGGACCGGCTCGGCGCTGCTGGTCTGGTCCCTGTTGCAGGCGCGCCTGCTGCGGCTACGGGCGCTCAACCTCGTCGGCTGTCTAGTGCTGATCGGCTACAACGCCGCCCTCGCCGTGTGGCCGATGGTCGGCCTCAACGTCGTGCTCGCCGTGATCAACATGTGGTATCTGCGGCAGATGCTCGCCACCCGGCACGACGAGCGCACGTACCAGGTGGTCGAGGTCGGTGTCGACGACCAGTTCTTGGCCCACACCCTGCGGGTGCACGCGGCCGACATCGCCCGGTTCAATCCCGGCTTCCACTGGAGCGAGCACACCGCCCGCCGCTCCGCGTTCCTGGTGGTCCGCGCCGACGAGGTGGTCGGGGTGGTGCTCTCGCACGCCGAGGGCGACGACACCGCCCAGGTCGACCTCGACTACGTCACCCCGCCGTTTCGCGACCTCACCCCCGGCGAGTTCGTCTACCGGCGCAGCAGCCTCTTCACCGACCGGGGGTTCCGCCGGGTGGTCAGCCCGCCCGACATGGTCGCCCCCTACTACCACCGGCTCGGCTTCCGCGCCGAGGACGGCGCGTACGTGCTCGACCTGCCCGCCGCCGACCGGGCCTGACCGGGCGGCCCGCGCGGAAGGCAGCGGATACGCCGACCCTGACCGGCCGGTAGGCGGCCGGAGGATTCGCCGACCCGCCGACGGGGCACAGAGGGGCCTACGCCGGCCCGGGTCCGCCGGGCGGTGCCGCCGGTCGAACCCGACCGGGTCGTCGTCCCGCGAGGAGAGAACCGGGCGTGCAGAGCTACTGGAGCCAACTGGCCCTGGTCGGAGTCCTGGTCGTCCTCAACGCCGTCTTCGCCGGCAGCGAGATGGCACTGGTCTCGCTGCGCGACAGCCAGATCCAGCGGCTGGAGCGGACCAGCCGGGGCGGCCGGGTGCTGGCCCGCCTCGCCAAGGACCCGAACCGTTTCCTCGCCACCATCCAGATCGGCATCACCCTGGCCGGTTTCCTCGCCTCGGCCGCTGCGGCCGTCTCCCTGGCCAAGCCCCTCGTGCCGCTGCTCGGGGTGTTCGGCGGGGCCGCCGAGACGGTCGCCATCGTGCTGGTCACCCTGGTTCTGACGTTCGTCACCCTCGTCTTCGGGGAGCTGGCCCCCAAGCGGATCGCCATGCAGGCCGCCGAGCGCTGGGCGCTGCTGGTGGCCCGTCCGCTGGACCTGCTCGCCAGCCTCACCCGCCCCGCGGTCTGGGCGCTCGGCGCCACCAGCGACCTGGTGGTGCGCCTCGTCGGGCTCAACCCGAGGCACGAGCCGGACGAGATCGGCCCGGACGAGCTGCGCGACATCGTCGCCGGCAACCACGGCTTCACCAAGGAACAGCGGACCATCATCGCCGGGGCGGTGGAGATCGCCGACCGGCGGCTGCGCGCGGTGCTCGTACCCCGGTTGCAGGTCTTCACGCTCGACAGCGGGACCACCGCGGAGGCCGCGCGGCTGGTGCTGGCCGCCACCGGGCACTCCCGCGCGCCAGTGGTGCGCCACGGCGGCCTCGACGACGCGGTCGGCGTGATCCACCTGCGGGACCTGGTCGGGGTGCCCGACGGCCGACCCGTCGACGAGTGCGCCCGCCCGCCGATGCTGCTGCCCGACTCGCTGCCGGTGGTCGACGCGCTGCGCCAATTCAAGGCGGAACGGCAGCACATCGCCCTGGTCGTCGACGAGCGCGGCGCGGTCGACGGGATCGTCACCTTGGAGGACGTCCTGGAGGAAATCGTCGGCGAGATCTACGACGAGACCGACCGGGACGCGCGCGCCGTGCGCACCGAGGCCGACGGCGCGATGCTGCTGCCCGGCACCTTCCCCGTGCACGACATGGTCGACGTCGGCGTCGAGCTGCCCGGTCGCCCCGCCGGGGACTACACCACCGTGGCCGGCCTGGTCCTGACCCTGCTCGGCCACATCCCCACGATGCCGGGTGAGGACGTCACCATCGACGGCTGGGAGCTGGAGGTCGCCGACATCGACCACCGGGCCATCACCGCGGTACGCCTGCGCCGCGTCGCCGCCCGAGCCGAGCCCGACGGCGACGCGGCCACCGACGCCGACGTCGAGCCCGCCCTCGACCCGGCCCGGAACTGACGCTCAGCCGGACCCGTCCGGCGCTTCCGGCCGCTGCGGCTTCCCGGGTGGCTCCGGCTCGCCGAACGGGAAGCCGGGAACCGGCGGCACCAACCGCACCGTGTCCGCCGGCACCTGGTGGCTGCTGCCGCTGAGCAGCCGGGCCACCAGGCGGATCAGCCATGGCCCCGACAGGTGCCGCTCCGCCCCGATCAGCCGGGCGTACCAGCGTCCGGCGACGATCACGTCGGTCAGCCGTAGCCGCCCGTCGGGAACCGTGCCCCGCACCACCACGTCCACCACCCGGCCCAGCCGCCGGCCGTGCAGGTCGTACGCGGTGCGGCCGAGTAGCTCACCCGCTCGCACTGTCGGCCCCCGGGATCCGGTCGATCAGGTGCCGGCGCAGCCACTGCTCCACCGGCGAGGCGGGCAGGTCGGCGAGGCGGACCCGCAGCCGCACCGCGCTGTCCACCCGCTCCACCAGCGGGTACGGGATACACAGCGGCGTCACCGGCCGGTCCTCGGCGACCCGGTCGGCCGCCGCGACGAGGAGCCGCCCGAACCGGCCGCCGATGCGCCGCCCGAGCGCGTCCGGTCCGGTCAGCAGGGCGGCCACGTACGGCACTCCGTCGCCGTCGACGCCGAACTCCACGTCGTCGACCTTGCCGACCAGCCGCCCGTCGCGGTCGACGATCTGCCGGTCGAGAAGCTGCCGGCCGAGCTGCATCCTCACCGGCCCATCCCCGTCGCCACCGCCAGCGGGATCGCCGCCACCGACGCAGCCACGATCACCAGCAGGAACACCGCACCGAGCAGGTTCGCCAGCGTCCCGTTGACCCGGTCACCCAGGTACGTCCGGTCGTTGGCCACGATCAGGATCGGCAGGTACGTCAGCGGCAGCACCACCGCGCTGACGATCAGCATGTACTCGGTCAGCGTCACCGGGTCGACCGTGCTCAGCAGCACCAGCACGGCGAGCAGGACGCTGACCAGCAGCACGCTGTGGAACCGGGCCGCCTCGCGCGGGCTCACCCGCTTGCCCCACTGCCAGCCGAAGTACTGCGCGGCGGCGTACGCGGCGGACAGCCCCGTCTCCAGCGCGGCGCCGAAGGTCACGGCGAAGAACGCCAGCACCGCCACCGCCAGCCCCACCGCCCCGAACGCGAGGAGCGCCGGCTGCGCCACCTGGGCGAGGGAGCCCGGCGCCGTCCCGCCCGGGTGGTACACCACCGCCGCCGTGGCGATCAGCGACAGGGCGAGGAACCCGCCGACGGGGAACCCGATCAGCACGCTGGACCGGGCGTCGGCCAGGTCGGCGGCGCTCCACCGC
>NZ_SMKJ01000351.1:0-6239 GCF_004348615.1 Micromonospora sp. KC207 | reverse complement strand
TGTATAAGAGACAGGTGCCGTAGAGCCAGGCGTCGAAGAGCGCGTCGAGCTGCCTGCCGGAGACCTGCTCGGCGTGGGCGACGAAGTCCGCCGTGGTGACGTTGCCACCGCGCTGGTCGGCCGCCCAGCCCCGGACGATCTGAAAGAACGCCCGGTCGCCGACGGCGGTCCGCAGCGCGTGCACGGTCATCGCGCCGCGCTGGTACACCGAGTGGCCGAACAGGTTCGTCACCCCCGGTCTGCCGGGCGGGGTCCGCCAGAGCGACTCGGACGCGCCGAAGTACTGCCCGTCGAACGACTGCTGCGCGGTCCGCCCGCCCCGGTGCTCCTCCCAGAGCCACTCCGCGTACGTGGCCAGCCCCTCGTTGAGCCAGATGTCCTGCCACCGCGCCAGCGCCACGCTGTCGCCGAACCACTGGTGGGCCAGTTCGTGCGCGACCACGCCGGTGTTCTCGCCCCGGCGGAAGAAGGCGGCCGAGTAGACCGGGCGGCTCTGCGTCTCCAGCGCGAACCTGATGCCCGGCTCGTCGACGACCACCCCGCCGTACGACTCGAACGGGTACGGCCCGAACACGCTCTCCAGGTAATCGGCCACCTCGACGGTGCGGGCGATCGAGGCGTCCGCCGCGCCCTCGGGCAGCTTCGTGGTGACCGCGTGGAACACCGGCCGCCCCTTGTGCTCGGCGCGGGTCACCCGGAACTCGCCGATCGCCACCATGCTCAGGTAGCTGGCCATCGGGGACCGCTCGGCCCACTTCCAGGTGGTCCAGCCGGCGCGGGTGCTCTTGCCGACCGGCACCCCGTTGCTGACGGCGGTCAGCCCCTCGGGGACGGTGATCTCGAAGTCGTAGGCGGCCTTGTCGGAGGGGTGGTCGTTCACCGGGAACCAGGTGCTCGCCGACTCGGGCTGGCCGAGGGCCACCGCGCCGTCGGTGGTGTGCCGGAAGCCGCCCTCGCCGAGGGCCTCGTTGCGCAGCGGCTTCGGCTCGCCGTCGTAGCCGATCTCGGCGGTGAAGCCGTTTCCGGAGGTCAGCCCGGCGGCGGGGGTGACGACCAGTTCGTCGCCGGCGCGGGCGTGCCGGGCCGGGGCACCGTCCACCGTCACCGTGCGCACGGTGAGCCCGGCCAGGTCCAGGTTGAACGTGGAGAGGTCCGCGGTGGCCGTGGCCTGCACGGTGGTGGTGCCGGTGAGGCGGTCCGCCGCCGGGTCGTAGCGGACCTTCACGACGTACCGGGTCACGTCGTACCCGCCGTTGCCGTATCGGGGGAAGTAGTCGTCGCCCACCCCCGCCGCGCCGGGCTTGAACTGCCGGGACGCGGTCGGCGACGGAGTGGCCTCCCGGGCGGCCGGCTCGGGCGTCGAGGAGCAGGCGGCGAGCCCGAGCGCGCCGGCCAGCAGCAGCCGGGTGCCGAGGCGCAGGCCCCGCAGACGCAGCGTCATCATGTCGTCCCTCCCGACGGACGGACGGAGGCCCTCGGCCCGCCCGGCCGGCCCGGCTGGTTCGGGCCGCTCCGCCTGCGGCAGCCTACCCAGCGCCACCCTCCGGCGGTGCACACCGGGGCGGATCGAGGCGGGATCGGGGCGACGCGTCGTCAGGGCAGGGCGGGTGCGCTGCCGCCGACGAGCCAGGCGTCGAGCAGCGCGCCCAGCCGCCGGCCGGAGACCCGCTCGGCGAGGGCGACGAAGTCCGCCGTGGTGACGTTGCCGCCGCGCCGCTCGGCGGTCCAGGACCGCAGTATCCGGAAGAAGACCTCGTCGCCGACGGTCCGCCGCAGCGCGTGCACGGCCAGCGCGCCCCGCTGGTAGACGGCGTTGCCGAACATGTTCGCCCGGCCCGGGTCGACCGACGGCTGCGACCAGTCCGTCGCGGCGTAGTGGGCCGCGAAGCTGCGCTCGACGGTGCGGCCCCCGTCGTGCTCCAGCCAGAGCCATTCGGCGTACGTGGCGAAGCCCTCGTTGAGCCAGATGTCGCGCCACCGGGCCAGCGAGACGCTGTCGCCGAACCACTGGTGGGCCAGCTCGTGGGCGACCACCACCGGGTCGGGGCGGCCGGAGCGGAAGAAGCTCGGCCCGTAGACCGGGCGGGACTGGGTCTCCAGGGCGTACGAGACGCGGCCCTCGGCGAGCGCGATCCCGCCGTACGAGTCGAAGGGGTACGGGCCCAGGCGGTCGGCGAGGAAGTCGACGATCTCGCCGGTACGCGCCAGCGACGCGGCGGCCGGCCCGTCGGCGGGCAGGCTCGCCGCGACGGCCGTGACCATCGGCTTGCCGCGGTGGGTGCCGGTGGCGACCCGGTAGTCGCCGATCACGAGCATGCTCAGGTAGCTGGCCATCGGGGCACGCTCGGCCCAGCGCCAGGTGGTCCAGCCGCCGCCGCTGACCCGCCCCGCCGGCACGCCGTTGCTGACCGCGGCCAGCCCGTCGGGGACGGTCACCTCGATGTCGTAGGTGGCCTTGTCGGACGGGTGGTCGTTGACCGGGTACCAGGTGGCCGCCGAGTCGGGCTGGCCCAGCGCCACCGCGCCGTCGGCGGTGGCGAGGAAGCCGCCGAGGCCCAGTGCGGTGTTCCCGACCGGCTGCGGCACCCCGGTGTATTCCACGTCGACCGCGAACCGGGTGCCCCGCGCCAGGCTCCGCGCCGGGGTGACCACCAGTTCGTCGCTGTCGCGGGCGTGTCGGGCCGGCGCGCCGTCGACGCGGACCGCGCCGACGGTCAGCCCGGACAGGTCGAGGTTGAACCGGGACAGCCCGGTCGTCGCCGTGGCGGTGACCGTGGCGTGCCCGGTGAGCCGGTCGTCGGCCGGGTCGTAGCGGACCCGCAGCCGGTACGCGGCCACGTCGTAGCCGCCGTTGCCGCGCCCGGGCACGTACGGGTCGCCGACGTCGGCCGCCCCGGCCCGGGGGCGGTCGGGGTCCGGGGGTGCCCCGGTGCAGACGGCGAGGGCGACCGCGACGAGGCAGACGGTCAGGCCGGCATGGATCCGTGGGACGGTGCGGACGGCCAGGCCGAATGCCCGGCCGACCGTTCGTTCTCCTGTTCGGACCATCGCTCTCCTCGTCCGTCGCAGGCGGAGCCTAGCCCAAACCAACCCGCCAAGGGCGCAAAGTCGGCGATACCCCCTAAATCGACCTCGCTTCTGCTCGCCTGGAGCGAAAGCTCGCCTCGATCGAGCCTTTCTCTCCTGGGAGCAGGACAGGGTGGAGTTCGGCGCGAGCTGACACCCGAGGCAGAACGGCCCCGCCGCGTTGCGCGGCGGGGCCGTTGCACGTGCTCTCCCGGGCGTGCGCCGGGACCGGAGATCAGCGGTCCAGGACCAGGCCGACCTTCTGGAACTCCTTGAGGTCGCGGTACCCGCACTTGGCCATCGCCCGGCGCAGCCCGCCGAACAGGTTGAGCTGGCCGTCCGGCTCGTCGGCCGGGCCGAACAGCAGCCGCTCCATCTCGCCGAGCGGCTCGCCGGCCACCTCGAACGCGCCGCGCGGCAGCGACGGGTGGCTGGCCGCCGAGTGCCACCACGCGCCGCCCGCCGGGGCCTCCGCGCACAGCGACAGCGGCTCGCCGAGCATCACCGCGTCCGCGCCGCAGCCCAGCGCCTTGGCGATGTCGCCGGAGGTCTGGATGTCGCCGTCGGCGATCAGGTGCACGTACCGGCCGCCGGTCTCGTCGAGGTAGTCGCGGCGGGCCGCGGCGGCGTCGGCGATCGCGGTGGCCATCGGCACCCGGATGCCGAGCACCGACTCGGTGGTCGACCAGTCGTCGCCACCGATGCCGACGATCACGCCGGCCGCGCCGGTGCGCATCAGGTGCAGCGCCGTCTTGTAGTCGGTGCAGCCGCCGACGATGACGGGCAGGTCGAGGTCGGCGATGAACTCCTTGAGGTTCAGCGGCTCGTCGGTGGTGGAGACGTGCTCCGCCGAGACGATGGTGCCCTGGATGACCAGGACGTCCACGCCCGCGTCGAGGATCACCGGGGCCAGCGTCAGGGTGTGCTGCGGGGAGACCCGCACGGCCACCGTGCGGCCGCCGGCCCGCAGCTCGCGTACCCGTTCGGCGATGAGGTCCGGGCGGATCGGTTCGGCGTACACCTCCTGGAGCCGCTTGGTGGCGCGGGCGTCCTCGCCGAGGCCCGACAGCTCCTCCAGGATCTTGGTCGGGTTCTCGTACCGGGTCCACAGCCCCTCGACGTTGAGCACCCCGAGCCCGCCGAGCTGGCCGAGCCGCACGGCGGAGGCCGGGCTCATCGTCGCGTCCGAGGGGTGCCCCACGCAGGGAATGTCGAACTGGTACGCGTCGAGCTGCCACGTCGTGGAGACGTCGTCGACGTCCCGGGTGCGGCGGCTCGGCACGATGGCGATGTCGTCCAGGTGGTAACCGCGCTGCGCGGTCTTGCCCAGGCCGATCTCGACCACGTCACGCATGGTGGCTCCAGGTGGTGTCGGGGGTGGTCAGCGGGAGTGGTAGTTCGGCGCCTCGACGGTCATCTGGATGTCGTGCGGGTGGCTCTCCTTGAGCCCGGCCGCCGTGATCCGGATGAGCTGGCCGCGCCGGTGCAGCTCGGGGACGCTCTCCGCGCCGACGTACCCCATCGCGGCGCGCAGCCCGCCGATGAGCTGGTGGGCGACGGCGGCGAGCGGCCCCCGGTACGGGACCTGACCCTCCACGCCCTCCGGGACCAGCTTGTCCTCGGCGAGCACGTCCTGCTGGAAGTAGCGGTCCTTCGAGTACGACTTGGCCTGGCCCCGCGACTGCATCGCGCCGAGCGAGCCCATCCCCCGGTACGCCTTGTACTGCTTGCCGTTGATGAAGATCAGCTCGCCGGGGCTCTCCTCGCAGCCGGCCAGCAGGCTGCCGAGCATCACGGTGTCGGCGCCGGCCACGAGGGCCTTGGCGATGTCGCCCGAATACTGAATGCCGCCGTCGCCGATGACCGGGACGCCGGCCGGGCGGGCGGCCCGTGCCGCCTCCATGATCGCGGTGATCTGCGGGACGCCGACCCCGGCGACGATCCGGGTGGTGCAGATCGCGCCCGGGCCCACCCCGACCTTCACGCCGTCGGCACCGGCGTCGACCAGGGCCCTGGCCCCGGCGTACGTGGCCACGTTGCCGCCGACGATGTCGATCGTCACCTCGGACTTGAGCTGGCGGACCATGTCCAGCACCGCCCGCTGGTGGCCGTGCGCGGTGTCCACGATGATCACGTCGACGCCCGCGTCGACCAGCGCCCGGGCCCGCTTGTACGCGTCCTCGCCCACTCCGACGGCGGCGGCCACCCGGAGCCGGCCGGCGTCGTCCTTGGTGGCGTTCGGGTACTGCTCGCTCTTGGTGAAGTCCTTCACGGTGATCAGCCCGCGCAGCCGGCCCGAGCCGTCGACGATCGGCAGCTTCTCGACCTTGTGCTGGCGCAGCAGGGCCAGCGCCTCGTCCTTGCTGACCCCGACCGGGGCGGTGACCAGCGGCGTACGGGTCATGATCTCGCGGACCGGGGTCGACGGCTCGGAGACGAAGCGCATGTCCCGGTTGGTGACGATGCCGACGAGCTGGCCGTCGCCGTCGACCACGGGGACGCCGGAGATGCGGTACCGGCCGCAGAGCGCGTCGACGTCGCGCAGGGTGTCGTCGGGGCTCGCGGTCACCGGGTTGGTGATCATGCCGGACTCGGAGCGCTTGACCAGGTCGACCTGGAGCGCCTGGTCCTCCAGGGAGAGGTTGCGGTGCAGCACGCCGATGCCGCCCTGGCGGGCCATCGCGATCGCCATCCGCGCCTCGGTGACCGTGTCCATCGCGCTGGACAGCAGCGGGATGGTCAGCTCGACGTTGCGGGTCAGCCGGGTGCGGGTGTTCACCCGGCTGGGCACCACGTCCGACTCGCCCGGCTGGAGCAGGACGTCGTCGAAGGTGAGGCCGAGCGGGACCACGCGGGCCGAGCCGGCGGGCAGCTCCGGAAGATGGCCACCCAGCTCGCCGTGGTCGGCGCCGGCCGGCAGATCGATGCTGGGCGAATTGTCCACGATTGCTCTCCTGAGCTGGGTCGGGCGGGCTTCAGCGAGGTGGCGCGCGCGGGCATCCGGCGCACGTCGGGTGAGGGCGCGTCGGTGCCATCGTACCCATCGGCCCCCCCGGCCGCCCCCGCCGGAGCCGGGCCGGTGGACGACGCAGCGTGACGCTCACCCCCGCCGAGGCCGACGCGGGGTGATCGGCCGGACGGGGGCGGGCGTCCGGCGGTCGCGGGGTCTACGG
>NZ_SMKJ01000350.1:0-6276 GCF_004348615.1 Micromonospora sp. KC207 | reverse complement strand
CCGCCAACCCGTACGAGCGCGGCCCCGCCCCCACCGTGGCGAGCATCGAGGCGACCACCGGCCCGTTCGCCACCGCCCAGCTCACCGTCGCGCGCTCCGCCGTGACCGGCTTCGGCGGCGGAACCGTGTGGTACCCGACGAGCACGGCCGAGGGGACGTTCGGCGCGATCGCCATCTCACCCGGCTTCACCAACTCACAGTCCACTGTGGCCTGGCTCGGCCCCCGCCTCGCCTCCCAGGGCTTCGTCGTGGTCACCATCGACACCCTCTCGGTGTTCGACCAGCCGGCGAGCCGGGGCGCCCAGCTCCTCGCGGCCCTGGACTACCTGGTCGGCACCAGCGCCGTGCGCAGCCGCATCGACCGCAACCGGCTCGCCGTGATGGGCCACTCCATGGGCGGCGGCGGCAGCCTGTCGGCGGCGAACACCCGGCCCGCGCTCCAGGCGGCGATTCCGCTGGCCGGCTGGCACACCGTCAAGAAATGGTCCGGCGTACGCGTGCCGATCCTCGTCGTGGGCGCCGAGAACGACACGGTGGCCCCGGTGGCCTCGCACTCGGAGCCGTTCTACACCAGCCTGCCGGCCACCCTCGACAAGGCGTACCTGGAGCTGAACGCCGCCGGCCACTCCGCGCCCACATCGTCGAACGTGACCGTGGCGAAGTACAGCATCTCCTGGCTGAAGCGGTTCGTGGACGACGACACCCGCTACGAACAGTTCCTCTGCCCGGCCCCGCGCGACGCCACGATCGAGGAGTACCGCGACACCTGCCCGCACTCCTGAACCCCCGGCCGGCCGCTCAGCGGGGCGTCGGCGTCAACTGGTCGCGGAGGCTGCCGCGCTGCACCGCCCGGCTGATGTCGCTGGGCGAGACGATCCCGACGAGCCGCCCGCCGGCCACCACCAGCGCCCGGCCGTCGGCGCACTCGCTGAGCCGGGGCAGCAGGTCGGTGAGCTGCTCGTCCGGGTCGGCCAGCACGAGCTGGTCGGCCCGGCAGGCCACCTCGGCCAGCGTGGTCGCCGACCGGGCCTCGGCCGGGATGCCGCGTACCCGGTCGAGGGTGACCAGGCCGACCGGCCGGCCGTCGTCGGTCAGCGGCAACGCCGAGTGCCGGTACGCGAAAAGGTAGTGGTCGACGAAGTCGGCCACGGTCATGTCGCCCGAGGCGGTCTGCGGCTGCGGGGTCATCACGTCGGCGACCCGCACCCCGCGCAGCGCGCTGCCCATTCGGGCGTGCCGTTCCTCCATCCCGGCCGCGCCGATCAGGAACCAGCCGATCAGCGCCAGCCAGAGCCCACTGAACCCCGCCCCGCGCACGAACTGCCACAGGCCCAGCCCGATCAGCAGTGCGCCGAGGACCCAGCCCGCCCGGGCCGCCACCACGGACGCCCGGGTCCGGTCGCCGGTGGCCTTCCACACGGCGGCCCGCAGCAGCCGGCCCCCGTCCAGCGGGGCGGCCGGAAGCACGTTGAAGACCGCCAGCAGGATGTTGATGCCGGCCAGCCAGGCCAGCGCGCCGAGCAGCAGCCCGCCCACCCCGGCCAGGGCGAGCAGCACGGCGACGCCGCCGAAGAAGAAGCCGATGACCAGGCTGACCAGCGGCCCGACGCCGGCGATGCGCAGCTCCGCCCCAGGGTCGCGGGCCTCCCCGCGCAACTCGGCCACCCCGCCGAAGAGCCACAGGGTGATCCCGGAGACCTCCAGCCCGTTGCGCTTGGCGACCACGGCGTGCGAGACCTCGTGGGCGAGGAGCCCGAGGAAGAAGACCACCGCCGCGCTCAGCCCCGCGAGCACGTACGCCCAGGTCGGCTGGTCCGGGTACGACCGGGGGAACTGGCTGGCCGCCAGGCCCCAGGCGATCAACCCGAAGATGACCAGGACGCTCCAGTTGACCCCGACGGGAACGCCCGCGATCCGGCCGATCCGGAAACTCGCCCTCATCTGCCCGTCATACCCCGCGAAACGCCGGCCATGCCAGGGCCGATGGTCCCCCTCGCCCCGGACGTCGCCGGGCTGACCCGGCGGGAAGTCGGGGTTGACCCGGCCGGGAATAGTGGCAAAGGTGACGAGGCTGATCGATGAAGACGACGACCCGTACCGCTGGCTGGAGGACCTGGACGGCCCGGACGCCGCCGGCTGGGTGCGCGACCGCAACGCCGAGACCATGGCCGCGCTGACCGGCGGCGACCGGTTCGCCGCTTTGCGGGCCGAGATCCGCGAGGTGCTCGACGCGGACGACCGCATCCCCTACCCCGGCTGGCGCGGCGACCGCCTCTACTACAACTTCTGGATCGACGCGGCCCACCCCCGGGGCGTCTGGCAGCGGACCACCCTCGACGAGTACCGCCGGCCCGAGCCGCAGTGGGACATCCTGCTCGACGTCGACGCGCTGGCCGCGCAGGAGGGCGAGAACTGGGTCTGGCAGGGGGCGACGGTGCTGCGCCCCGGGCACGACCGGTGCCTGGTCAGCCTCTCCCGGGGCGGCTCCGACGCGACCGTGGTGCGCGAGTTCGACCTGGTCCGCCGGGCCTTCGTCGCCGACGGCTTCACGCTGGCCGAGGCCAAGAGCGCGGTCTGCTGGATCGACGCCGACCACGTTCTGGCCGCCACCGACGTCGGGCCCGGGTCGCTGACCACATCCGGCTACCCTCGGGTGATCCGGCGGTGGCAGCGGGGCACGCCGCTGGCGTCCGCCGAGGTCGTCTTCGAGGGCGAACAGGACGACGTCTCCGCGTACGCCTCCCACGACCACACGCCCGGGTACGAGCGCACCTTCGTCGGCCGCCGTCTCGACTTCTTCCGGTCCGAGGCGTACCTGCTGACGCCGGCCGCAGAGCGGGTACGGATCGACGTGCCGTCCGACGCCCACTGGGACGCGCACCGGGAGTGGCTGGTGATCGGGCTGCGCTCCGCCTGGACAATCGAGGGCGTCACCCACCCGGCGGGCGCGCTGCTGGCCGCCCGGTTCGACGCGTTCCTCGCCGGTGAGCGGGAGTTGACGACGCTGTTCACGCCGGACGAGCGCACCGCGCTGAGCTACCACGCGTGGACCCGCAACCACCTGATCCTGGCCACCCTCGCCGACGTGCGCAGCAGACTGGAAATGCTCATCCCCGACCCGGTCGGCGCTTGCGGCTCGCCGGGGCGGTGGCGGCGGGAGCCGCTGGCCGGTGCGCCGGAGTCCGAGCACAGCCGGGTGGTGGACACCGACCCGGACGTCGGCGACGCGTATTTGCTGGCCTCCGAGGGGTTCCGGCAGCCGGCGACGCTGCGGCTCGGGCAGGTCGGCGGCCCGGTCGAGACGCTCAAGCGGGCACCCGCCTTCTTCGACGCCTCGGGCCTGACCGAACGCCAGTTCTTTGCCACCTCCGCCGACGGGACGCGGGTGCCGTACTTTCTGGTGGGCGACCCCGGCGCGGCCGGCGGGCCGACCCTGCTCACCGGGTACGGCGGCTTCGAGGTGCCCGAGCTGCCGCACTACAGCGGCGTGACCGGCCGGGGCTGGCTGGCCCGGGGCGGCAGCTACGCGGTGGCGAACATCCGCGGCGGCGGCGAGTATGGGCCCGCCTGGCACCGGGCCGCGCTGCGGGAGAACCGGCCCCGGGCGTACGAGGACTTCGCCGCCGTCGCCGCCGACCTGGTGACCCGGGGCATCACCACCCCCGCGCGGCTCGGCATGGAGGGCGGCAGCAACGGCGGCCTGCTGGCGGGGGTGATGCTGACCCGCTACCCGGAGCTGTTCGGCGCGGTCGTCGCGCACGTGCCGCTGCTGGACATGCGGCGCTACCACCGGCTGCTCGCGGGCGCGTCGTGGATGGCCGAGTACGGTGACCCGGACGACCCTGCCGACTGGGCCTACCTGCGCGAGTATTCGCCCTACCACAACGTCGACGGCGACCGGCCGTACCCGCCGACGCTGCTCGTCACCTCCACCCGCGACGACCGGGTGCACCCGGGGCACGCCCGGAAGATGGCCGCCCGGCTGCGCGAGCGGGGGCACGAGGTGGCCTACTACGAGAATGTCGAGGGCGGGCACGGCGCGGCGGCGAACAACGCGCAGCGGGCGTTCGTGTGGGCGCTGACCCTGGAGTTCCTGTGGCGCAACCTGGGCGGGGAGGGGTAACCGCCCCTTCCTCATGTGGTTGCATCGGCGCAGGGTTGTCTATCACTCCCTATGCGTCCTATATTTAGGGCGTGATAGGGAGTGGTAAGCAGCTTTACGCCGTCGATGAGGTGGCCGACCTGCTCGGTCTGCACGTCAAGACGGTGCGCGGTTACGTCCGGGCCGGGAAGTTGCCGGCCACCCGGGTGGGCAAGTCTTACCGAATCGCGGCGGCCGACCTCGCGGAGTTCACCGGGCAGCCGCCGGCGCTGCCCGCCCGGGAGACCGTGCGCCGGGTGCGTCGGGTCGAGACCACCACGATCGTGCAGGTCGACGCGGCCGGCCCGGAGACCGTGCGGCGCATCGGGGCCATGGTCGGCGCGGCTGCGGGCACGGAGGACTGCGAGCCGCTGCGCGTCCAGACGATCTACGACGAGGAGCGCGCCGAGCTGAAGGTGATCCTCTTCGGCGGGCCGAACCGGGTCGGTGCCGCGCTGCGGCTGCTCGCTCTGGTGCTGGAGGACGAGTGACCACCATCTACCGCACGCCCGCCGGCCAGCGCGCCGTCGAGGCGGCCTACACCGACCAGTTGGGCCGCTGGCCCGTGCCGGCCGAGCAGCGCACCGTGCCGAGCCGGCTCGGCGACACGTTCGTGATCAGCAGCGGCCCGGCGGACGGGTTGCCGCTGGTTCTTCTGCACGGCTCGGGCACCAACGCCATGATGTGGGCCGGCGACGTAACGGCGTGGGCGGCACGGTCGCGGGTCCACGCGGTCGACGTCGTCGGCGAGGCCGGGCGCAGCGCCCCCGCCCGGCCACCCCTCGGCGGGGACGAGTACGCCGGCTGGCTTGACGACGTCCTCGACGCCCTTGGTGTGCAGGCCGCGTCGCTGGTCGGTGCGTCGCTCGGTGGCTGGCTGGCCGTCGACTACGCAACCCGCCGGCCCGGGCGCGTGGAGCGCCTGGTGTGCCTGTGCCCGGGCGGGATCGGCCGGCAGAAGTACGGCTGGCTGCTGCCCGCACTCCTGTACCGGCCGTTCGGCGCCTGGGGCCGCCGCCGCACGCTGATGACGGTGGCCGGCCTCAACCGGACCGGGCTGGGCCCGGTGGTCGACTACATGGACACCATCCACCGCCACTTCCATCCCCGCACGGAGAAGCTGCCGGTGTTCACCGACGACGCTCTGGCCCGCCTCACCATGCCGGTGCTCGTCGTCGTCGGCGAACGGGACGCCCTGCTCGACTCGCGAGACACCGTGCGGCGGCTGGAACATGCCGTCCCGCACGCCGACGTCCGACTGCTGCCCGGTGTCGGCCACTCCATCATCGGCCAGGGCGAGACGGTGCTCGCGTTCCTCAACGGCGCACCTCGAACACCAGGTTGAACGGCGCCTCGGCGAACCGGCGGAACCGCGTGAACCCGGCGGTTTGCGGTGGGTGACCCGTTCCTCACCAACACCGCAGCCCCCAACTTCGCACGGCACGCCGACGCCCGATCCTGCCGGGTGCGACTACGAGGACGGCGAGCTGGCAATCGAAGTGATCGGCGACGGCAGCGGGGTGGGCAGGGCGTCGACGACCAGCACCCCCGTGCCCGGCCGGACCTCGGCGAGCAGTTGGCGCTGGCCGCTGCGGGTCAGCCGGATACAGCCGTTGGTGACATCCTCGCCGAGGGTGTCGTCGTCCTGCCATGAGTGCAGGCCGATGTGCGCGCCGGCCAGGCTCGCGGGCACGGCGTCCGGGTCGTCGGGGATCGCGCCGAGGGCGAAGACGTCCACCCCGCCGTACACGGGCTCGGGCGGCGGGGTGCGGCCGAGGACGAAGGTGCGCCCGAGCGGGGTTTCCTGGCCGGGCATGCCGAGGCTGACCGGCCACGATCGCACGGCGGTGCCGTCGCGGTACCAGGTGAGCCGGTGCGGCCGGCGCTCCACCACGATCTGGTCGCGTAGCGGCACGGTGGCCCAGCCGCCGTCGGGCGGCAGCCAGGCGATCCGCCGGTTGGCCGAGGGCAGCAGCACCGCCGTCCAGCCGGTGCGGCGCTCGACGATCGGCACGGTCACCTCGACGCCGTTGATGGTGGGGGCGAGGAAGGCGAGCGGCCGGCCGCCGGGCGCGTCGTAGGCGGCGACCTTGCGGGTCGGCGTCAGCCCCTCGGTGAGGGGGGCGGGATCGGAC
>NZ_SMKJ01000034.1:0-34627 GCF_004348615.1 Micromonospora sp. KC207 | reverse complement strand
GGGCACGGGGCGCTTGAGGTGGTAGCGGTGGACCTCGGTGCTGCCCTGGACGTTGTTCACGTCCTCGGCGGCGGAGACCAGCTCCCAGCCCTCCCGGCCGGCCCGGTTGAGGTGCGCGATCGCGGTGTCGCCGTACGCGGTGATGTCGGCGCGCGACCCGTCTGGGCCATACCAGACGAACGAGACGTGGAAATTGCGCCCCTGCCCCTGGTAGCGGCGAACCAACAGTGCGTACTCCCATGCGACCATGCCGTCCATTATGGCCGGTCCGGCCGGGCCTCGGACGCACGGGGGGTGGCGGAACGACGACAGTACGAGGTCAGCCCCGGGCCGCAGGAACGGGCAGCCGGGCCAGCTCGTCGGTGATCAACATGGCGAGCCGGTCGAGGCCGGCGTCGATCTGTTCGGGCGTCACCGCGCTGATCGACAGCCGCAACGCGGCCACCGGCGCGGTGTCGTCGTAGAAGTGCGCCATCGGCGTCCACAGCACGCCGTACTCCTGCGCCGAGCGGCGCAGCAGCCCGTCGTCGACGGGGAACGGGACGCTCACCACGGCGAAGAACCCGCCCACCGGGACGTTCCACCGCACCGCCGACGGGGCCGGGAACCGCCGCGCCAGGCCGTCGACCAGGTGGCGCAGGTTGCGGGCGTACGCGGCCCGCTCGCGGGTGTTCGCGGCTACGAGGCTGCACCCGTGGGCGAGCAGGGCCCCGCCGACGACTGCCTGGGCGATCGCCGAGGTGTTCACCGTGACCATGCTCTTGATCCTGGCGAGCTGGTCGGCGAGCGGCCCGACGGTCCCGTCCGCGTCGCGGACCCGCTGGTCGGCCACCACGTAGCCGACCCGCGCCCCGGGCAGCACGGTCTTGGCGAACGAGCCGAGGTAGACCACCCGCCGCCCGGTGTCGAGGGCCTTGAGCGTGGGCACCCGCTGCGCCCCGTCGGCGTGGAACAGCCCGTACGGGTTGTCCTCGATCAGCAGCAGGTCCTCGGAGGCGGCGAGGTCCAGCAGCCGACGCCGGTCCGCCAGGTCGATGCTTGCCCCGGACGGGTTGGCGAAGTCCGGCATCACGTAGCAGGCGCGCGGGCGCAGCCCTTCGGCGCGGGTTCGCCGGAGCTGCTCGCGCAGGTCCGCCAGGTCGATCCCGGTCGGGCCGGCGGCCACCGGGCGCACCGGCAGGTCCACCAGCCGGGCCGCGCCGGTCAGCCCGACGTACGTGGGGGCGACCGCGAGCAGCACGTCGGAGGGGCCGGCGCGCAGCGCCCGCAGCACCAGCAGCATCGCCTCCTGACAGCCGACGGTCACCACGATCGACTCCGGGTCGACGGTGATCCGCTCGTCGACGGCGAGGTTGCGGGCGACCAGGCCGTGGATGATCCCCTTGGTGCGGCCGTACTGGAACAGGGCGCGGTGCACCTGCGCCGGGCCGTACCCGAGGTCGTCGACCAGGTGGGCGCGGAAGGTCTCCAGGTGCCGGTGCAGGTCCGCGACGTCGAAGAACTCCTCGTACGGCCGGCCGGCGGCCAGCGACACCGCCTCGGGGTAGCGCTGGGACACCTCGTTGAGGAAGTTCATCGAGTTCAGCGCGGGGTCGCCGACCGCCGGGTGCAGGTCGGCGACGTCGAGGTCGGACTCGACGCGCACGTCGTCCGGGGCCACGTCCACCGGTCGTCCACCGTCCACGTTCAGCCTCCCGTGATCGTACGCAGGTCGCCGGCCTCCGCCGGGTCGGCGCACCCGGCGAGGGTGAGGG
Source organism: Micromonospora sp. KC207 (assembly GCF_004348615.1). NCBI lineage: Bacteria > Bacillati > Actinomycetota > Actinomycetes > Micromonosporales > Micromonosporaceae > Micromonospora > Micromonospora sp. KC207. The sequence goes on along the minus strand of NZ_SMKJ01000034.1, from coordinate 32,873 downwards.
CGTCGCGCAGCTCGGCCGCGAGCAGCGCGAACGCCGCGTCGGCGCCGCAGCGCCCGCCGACGGCCAGCGCCCACAGCAGCGGCCGGCCCACCAGCACCCCCGACGCGCCGAGCGCGAGGGCGCGCAGCACGTCGACGCCGCCGCTGATGCCGCCGTCGACCAGCACCTCGCACCGGTCACCGACGGCGGTGCGCACCTGCGGCAGCATGGTGAGCCCGGCCGGGGCGGCGTCGAACTGCCGCCCGCCGTGGTTGGACACGACCACCGCGTCCGCGCCCGCGTCGACGGCCAGAACCGCGTCGCGGGGGTCGAGGACGCCCTTGACCACCAGCGGCAGATCGGTGCACCCGCGCAGCCAGGCGACGTCTGGCCAGGTCAGGGCGGAGGCGAACGCGGCGCTGGTGTGCCGGGCGACGGCCGAGGCACCGGGCGTGCCGGCGTGGGCCAGGTCGCCGCGGCTGCCGGGCAGGTTCGCGGCGGCGACCTCCGGCGGCAGGGCGAAGCCGTTACGCACGTCGCGCAGCCGGGGCCCGAGGATCGGCACGTCGACGGTGAGCATGAGGGCCGTGCAGCCGGCCCGGTGCGCCCGCTCCACCAGTTCGCGCACCATCCCCCGGTCCCGCAGCCAGTAGAGCTGGAACCAGACCGACCCGCCGGCCGCCGCCGCGATCTGTTCGATGGTGGCGCTGCTCAGGGTGCTCGCCACGTACGGCACCCCGGCCGCGCCGGCCGCCGCCGCAAGCGCCAGCTCGCCGTCGGGGTGCACGAGCCGCTGGTACGCCATCGGCGCGACCGCCGCCGGCAGGGCCTGCGTCCGGCCGAGCAGCGGGGCGTCGGTGCGGGGCCGGTCGACGCCGCGCAGCATCCGGGGCAGCACGGCGACCCCGTCCAGGGCGGCCCGGTTCGCGGCGAGGGCGCTCTCGGCGCCGCTGCCGCCGGCCACGAAGTCGTACACCTCGGGCGGCAGCACGTCGCGGGCCAGCGCGGCGAAGTCGGCGAGGCTCGCCGCGAACGGCACCGCACCGGCGGGCTCGGCGGCGAGCGCGGCCGGGGCCAGGTCAGCCATGGACGGCGCCCGAGTCGGCCGGCACCGCCGGGGCGGCACCGAGCCGGTCGCGCAGGAACGCGGCGGCCCGGTCCTGGGCGTGCCGCCCGGCGTCGAACGCGCCCGGCATGGCGAAGAACCCGTGGATCATCCCGGCGTAGCGGGCCAGCTCGACCGGCACCCCCGCGGCGCGCAGCCGGTCGGCGTAGCGCTCCCCCTCCTCGCGCAGCGGGTCGTACTCGGCGGTGATCACCAGGGCCGGCGGCAGGCCGGTCAGGTCCCCGGCGAGCAGCGGTGACGCGAGCGGGTTCGCCGCGTCGGCCGGATCGGGCAGGTAGTGACCCCGGTACCAGGCCACCGAGTGCCGATTGAACAGCAGCGGGTCCTGCTCCCCGGCGGGCTCGGCGCGCTCCCGCTGGTCGGTGTTGGGGTAGACCAGGAGCTGGGCGGCCAGCGCCGCCCCGCCGCTGTCGCGGGCGAGCAGGGTGACGGCGGCGGCGAGGTTGCCGCCGGCGCTGTCACCGCCGACGGCCAACCGGGCCGGATCGGCCCCGAACTGCTCGGCGTGCGCGGCCAGCCAACGCACGGCGGCGTGGCAGTCGTGCACCGCCGCCGGGAAGGGGTGCTCGGGGGCGAGCCGGTAGCCGACGGTGACGACCTGGCATCCCGTGGCGTTGGCCAGCCGGCGGCAGATACCGTCGGCGGTGTCGACGCTGCCGAGGGTCCAGCCGCCGCCGAAAAAGTAGACCAGGGTCGGCAGCGGTCCGGCACCGGCCGGCCGGTGCACGCGTACCGGCAGGTCACCGGCGGGGCCGGGAACGACCGTGTCGCGTACCTCGTGCACCGGTTCGACGTCGCCGCCGCCGGCCCGGATCGCCGCCAGGTCGGCGGCGCGCGCCTCGGCGAGGGTCTGGGTGTACAGCGCCGGGACGCCGGCCGCCGCGCGCGCGGCCCGGTACGCGATCACCTGCGGGTCCAGGGTCATCGTGGGTCTCCTCATCCAGCGGTGGTGACGAACAGCTTGTCGATGCCGCGCAGGAACAGGCTGCCGCTGTACACCGGCGGTTGGGTGATCCGCAGCCCGGGGAAGCGGGCGAACAGCCGGGGCAGGGCGAGCTGGCCCTCCAGCCGGGACACCGCCGAGCCGAGGCAGAAGTGCAGGCCGACACCGAAGGCCAGCGACGGCGGACCGGCGCGGCGCGGGTCGAACCGGTCGGGGTCAAAGAAGCGGGCCGGGTCCCGGTTGGCGGCGGCGATCAGCAGCATCACGTTCTCGCCCTCGGCGACCTGCACCTCGTGCAGGACGGTGTCGCGGGGGGCCCGGGCCAGGAAGTGCACGGGGCTCTGCATCCGCAGCACCTCGTCGACGCAGCCCCGGGTCAGCTCGTCGTCGCCGGGCAGGGCGGCGGTCACGTCGGGGTGGTCGAGCAGCAGCGGCAGCCCGTTGCTGAACATGTAGACGGTGGTCACGAAGCTGGCGTTGAACAGGACGATCAGGTTGCTGATCAGCTCCTGCTCGGTGAGGTCCACGTCACCGGAGTCGAGCGCCTCGACCAGGCCGCTGATCAGGTCCGCGCCGGGGGCGCGGCGGCGGTCGGCGACCAGCTTTCGGTAGTAGCCGCGCAGCTCGGCGGCGGCGGTGTCGGCCTTGGCCAGCCGCTCCGGGGTCGCCCCGGCCACGTCGAGAAAGTCGTCGATCCGGTCGACCCGCTCGCGGTACCAGGCCAGGTCGGCCTCGGGCAGGCCGATGAACTCGGCCATCACCAGCGCCGGGATCGGGTAGGCGAAGTCGGCCACGAAGTCGACCTCCGCTCCCCCGGCGCCCGCCTCGGCCATCCGGTCCAGCAGCGTGTCGGTGACCCGGGTGATAACCGGTTCCAGGGCACCCAGCCGGCGCGGGGTGAACGTCTTCGCGAACACCGCCCGCATCCGGGTGTAGTCCGGCGGGTTGATGAACATCATCGACGACTCGAAGGTGCGCAGGATCTCGTGCTGCTCCCAGCCCGGCGGGGACTGCTTGAGCCACTCCGGGTCGCGCAGCACCTGGTCGACGACGTCGTACCCGCCGGCGACGGCGCTGACCGTGCTGTGCTCGGGGCGGTCCGGGATCTCGCGGATCGGGCCCAGCTCGTGCAGGGCGGCGTAGAAGGGGTACGGGTTCTGCCGGCCCTGGTCGCTGTACAGGCCAAAGAGCAGCTCTCGGACGTCATGGTGGTGCTTCCTCCCCAGGAAGTTGGTGACGGGGCGGCGGGAGGATCGCCCCCGCCGCCCCGCCGGTGTCACAGACCGAGCAGGCGCAGCGGCACCGCGTCGGCCATCGCCTGGTTGCCCAGGTCGTTCGGGTGGATGTGGTTACCCGAGTCGTACGCCGGCAGCAGCCGGCTCGGCTGGGCCGGGTCGCGCAGCACCTCGTCGAAGTCGAGCACCCCGTCGAACTCGCTGCTGCTCCGCAGGTACGCGTTGACCGCCTGGCGGGTGGCCTCCTTCTCCGGCGTCCACACCCCCGGGTTGCCGTGCCCCTCGTACGGGGTGAGCGTGGCCACCAGGCTGGTCAGGCCCCGGGCCTTGACCTGCTGGTTGACCTGCCGCAGCGAGGCGATGATCTTCTCGGCGGAGTCGTCCGACATCCAGATGTCGTTGATGCCCAGGTGGGTCACGACGGTCCGCACGCCGGTCTGCGGGAAGACGTCCTCGCCCAGCCGGGCCAGGGCGTTCGGGCCCAGCTCGTAGTAGCCGGGGAAGCCGCCCGCGCCGGGCTCGGTGCCCTCGTGGTTGAGCCGGTTGCCGGCCAGGCTGAGGTTGAGCACGCCCGGGGTACGCACCTCGGGGCGGGCGTCGATCAGCCGGTCGGCGAGCAGGTCGGGCCAGCGCCTGTTGGTGTTGACCGTGCTGCCGTTGCCGTCGGCGATGGAGTCGCCGAGGACGACCACCGAGCCGGGGCTGAGCTTGCGCTGCACGTCCACGCCGGACAGGAACATCCAGCAGCAGTCGGGGCGGATGGTGAACCCGGTCCCGGCGGCGGCACCGGTGAGGTCGGTGGCGCCGATGAACGTGGTCTGCCGGGACTGGCCGTGGAAGGTCACCGGCCCGGTCAGCTCGGGGAAGTACAGCGTGACGACCAGGTCCTCCTGGTCACCGACCGCAAGGTCGACCGGGTCGCTGAGCAGCTCGCCGCCCTTGTTCATGGTGACCGACGCGGAGCCGTTGAAGGTCAGCTCCCGTACGGTCGGGGCGGTCACGTCGGACAGGTCCGTCGGGGTGGACGTGTCCGGCCGGGCGATGGTGGCCCGGCCGACCTTGACGGCCTGTTCGCCGTACAGGTTGCTCAGTCGCACCCGCAGCCGGGGACCACCCACGGTGGTGTGCACGATCATCCGGATGCTCTGGTTGTTGAGGCCGGTGTTGGTCAGACCGGTCGTGTTGCCCCGGGTCACCGCGGCGGCCCAGCTACCCGCCCACACACCGGCGCCGCGACGCTCGGCGGTGTCCGGGCCCGCCGTGGCCACCACGGCCGGCGCTCCCACGACCAGCGCCGTGGCCGCCGCGGCGATCACCTGCCATCTCTTCGGGGCCGTTACCAAGCGCCATTTCTTCGGAGTCGACATTGAACCTCCATGTTGGCAGCCCAGGGTCGTCCACTGACGACAGCCGCCTGGACGATGGTCCAGAAACCTAGCCGCGCCCCTGACAGGCGTCAATCAACCTGATCGACAAGATCAAATGACGTCGGGCCGCGCCCGTGCACCGATCGGCCCGGTGCCCGGTGGGGCCGCGCGGCCTACGCTCGAAGCTGGCGGAGGTGCGGTCGCCGACGTATGCCGCCGACGCCGCGTCCTGGCCGTGAGCTGCCCGGACGCCGCTCGCGCAGGTCGTGGCGGGCACCCCGCCGGGCCGCCGCCGACCGCCGCCGGAAGCTGATGGGGGCTGGCGATGACTGACGGGTCCGACCGACCGACCACCTACGTGCACGAGGCGCTGGAACTGTTCGCCGGCTTCGGCGGCCGGGAGGCCCTGGTGGGTGGCGGACGCCGACTGACCTACCTGGACGTGGCCGCGCGGGTGCGCGGGATGGCCGGCGCGCTGGCGCACGGCGGGGTCCGGCCGGGCGCCGCCGTGCTGGTGATGCTCGGCAACGCTATGGAGGGGCCGCTGCTCCAGCTCGCCCTGCACCTGCTTGGCTGCCGGACGATGTGGGTCGCCCCGGTCACCTCCCGCCGCGAGGTCGACGACTTCGTCCGGCTGTCCCGGCCGGAGGCGTTCGTCTACGACGCCCGCGACGGCGACGGGCTCGGTGGGCGGATCGCCGCCGGCCTGGACGGCGTGCCGGTGTTCTGCCTCGGCCCGGGCGGCGCGGGTCCGGACCTCGCCGCCCGCGCGGGGAACGCGGGCCCGGACCTCGGCGCCCGCGCGGGGGACGCGGGCCCGGACCTCGCCGTGGCCGATTGCGGCGCGGCGGCCGGCCTGCCGGTCGACGTGCCGGAGCCGGAGTCGTTCCTACAGACCAGCGGCACCACCGGCACCCCGAAGCTAGTGCACCACCGGGAGAGCTTCTACCGCCAGGTGCTCGCCCTCGCCGAGGGTTTCCGTACCGGCGGCATCCCGCTGCTGCGGCACCTGTCCCACTCGCCGATGTGGCTGGCCAGCGGGCAGATCACCACCCTGGTCAACCTGTTCAGCGGCGGCGTGCTGTTCCTGCGTGAGCGGTGGGACCCGGCGGCGTTCATCGCCACCGTCGCCCGGGAACGGATCAACTCGACGTTCGTCACCCCGCCGATGCTCTACGAGGTGCTCGACCACCCCGACCTATCCGGCGCGGACTTCTCCAGCATGTTCATGTTCAACGTGGGCGCCGGGCCCGCCGCGCCCGCCCGGCTGCGCCAGGCGATCGCCCGCTTCGGCCCGGTCCTGCGCATCGTGTACGGGCTCAGCGAGGCCGTCGTGATCACCGCCCAGCCGGGGCTGACCGAGGACCCGGAGCACCCGGAGCGGCTGCGCTCCTGCGGGAGGCCGTACGGGGACGTGGCCGTGCAGATCCGCGACACCGACGGAACGGTGCTACCGGCCGGCGTCGACGGCGAGGTGTGGGTCCACACCCGCCTCAGCTTCGCCGGCTACCATGGCCAGCCCGAGCTGACCGCCGAGACCCTCGTCGACGGCTGGGTACGCACCCGCGACATCGGCCACCTCGACGACGACGGGTACCTGTACCTCGTCGACCGGCTCGCCGACCGGATCCTCACCCGGCAGCGGAGCTGGCCGATCTACTCCCGGCCCATCGAGGACGTGCTCGCCGGCCACCCGCAGGTGCGCGCCGCCGCCGTGATCGGGGTGCCCGACGAGGTGGCCGGTGAGCTGCCGTACGCGTACGTGGTGCCGGCGCCGGGGGCGACGGTGACGGCGGCGGAGCTGATCGACCTGGTCACCGCCGAGCTGAGCGAGACCTGGGCCCCTGGCGGGGTCGAATTCGTCGACGCGCTGCCGCTGAACCGGTCGGCCAAGGTCGACAAGCTGGCGCTGCGCGCCCGGTATGCCGCCGGCCGCCCCGCCGGCCCGGTCGGCAGCCCGGTGTGACGGCCGAGGCCGTTCCCGAGGCCACGGCGAAGGAGGCCGCGGTGGAGAAGGGGCGGGCCGCCGCGCGGCGGGAGCTGACCACCCTCGTCGCCGCCGACCTGATCTCCAACCTGGGCAGCCGCATCTCGGTCATCGCCATCCCGTGGCTGGTGCTGACCACCACGGGCAGCCCGGCGAAGATGGGCATCGTCGCGGCGGCCGAGTTCCTGCCGTACATGCTGTCCAGCTCCCTGGCCACGCCCTGGGCCGACCGGTTCGGGGTGCGGCGTACCTCCATCGTGGTGGACGCGGCGAGCGCGGCGGCCATGGCGGTGGTGGCGTTGACCCCGTGGCTCGGCTTCGGGGCGCTGGTCGCCCTGGTCGCGGTCGCCGGCGGGCTGCGCGGCATCGGCGACCGGGTCAAGCACGTCATGTTCCGGCCTGCGGCGCAGCGCGCCGGGGTGGAGTTGATCCGGCTCACCTCCGCCTACGACGGGCTGGCCCGGGGCGTCACCCTGTTCGGGGCGGTCATCGGCGGCCTGCTCATCGACTGGGTCGGGGTGACCCGGGCCATCTGGATCGACGCGGGCAGCTTCGCGCTCTGCGCGCTGCTGGTCGGGGTGCTGGTCCGCCCGCCGGCCGCCGACGCGCGGGCCGCGCCCCGGGAGGGCTACTTCCGGGCCCTGCGCACCGGCTTCGCCTACCTGCGCACCGACCGGGTGCTGCTGGCCATGCTGCTCGTGGTCTCCGCGCTGAACATGATGGCCGCCGCGAACACGGCCGTGTGGATCCCGGTCTGGGTACGCGACGTGCTCGGCGACCCGGCCGGCTTCGGCCTGGTGCTGGGGGTGTTCGGCGCGGGGGCGCTGCTGGGCAACCTGGTCTTCACCATGGTCGGCCCCCGGCTGCCCCGCACCCTCGTCTTCGCCGTCGGCGCGGCGCTCAGCGGCGCGCCCCGGCTGCTGACGATGGCCCTCACCGACCACCTGGTGGTGGTGCTGGCGGTCACGTTCCTGTCCGGCATCGGCATCGCCGCGGTCAACCCACTGCTCGGTGCGACGCTGTACGAACGGGTGCCGGACGCGTTGCAGACCCGGGTGCTCGGCATCGCCGGCTCGTTGGCGTTCGTCGGCCTGCCGGTCGGCGCGCTGCTGGGCGGCTGGTCGGTCGCCGCGCTGGGCCTCAAGCCGGCGCTGCTGGTGATGGCGGTGCTGTGCGCGGTGCTGACCGTGGGGCCGCTGCTCGCCGGGCCGCTGCGGGCGGGCCGGCGGCTGGCCCCGCCCGCGCCGTAGACCCCGCCCGCGCCGGCGGGGCCGTCCGCCGGGTCGACGACATGGCGGTATCCGGGCGAGCCGATACCGCCATATGGCCGACATGCCTTCCTCGCGTGTTCGCCCGACGTTCGCTCGCGGGCCCGCGTCGCGTCGGGCGGTGCGCCTAGCGTGGCCGGTCGTGGCCGCCCCGACTGCCTATCCGGGCGCGGCCGGACCCGCGAGGAGAGCACATGCCGTCATCGACCGACAGCCCGCTGGTCACCGCCCGGCTCGGCACCGTGCGCCGGATCGGCGACACCGCCGGGCACAGCGCCTTCACCGACCTGGTCCGGCACCGGGGCCGGTGGCTGTGTGCGTTCCGGGAGGGGGCCGGGCACCTCTCCGACGACGGCGCGATCCGGGTGCTCGCCTCCACCGACGGCCGGGACTGGGCACCGCTCGCCCGGCTGGAACGGCCGGCGACCGACCTGCGCGACCCCCGGTTCGTGGCCCGGCCGGACGGCCGGCTGCAACTGCTCGCCGCCGCGGTCACCGGTGACCCGACCGGGCCCGGGGCGGGCCCGGCCAAGTCGTTTCGCACGCTGACCTGGCTGTCGGCCGACGGGCAGCGCTGGGGCGAGCCGACGCCCGTCGGCGAGCGCGACATCTGGGTGTGGCAGGCGGCCTGGCACGCCGGAGCCATGTACGGCATCGGGTACGCCACCCGGGAGCCCCGGTTCGTCCGGCTCTACCGCAGCGGCGACGGGCTCGACCTGCAACCGACCGTCGACACCCTCTTCCTCGACGGCTACCCGAACGAGTCGGGGCTGGTCTTCGGCCCCGACGGCACCGCCACCTGCCTGCTGCGCCGGGACCGGGAGACGGCCACCGCCCAGCTCGGGCGGGCCCGCCCGCCGTACCGGCACTGGACGTGGACCGACCTCGGGGTGCAGGTGGGCGGGCCGGCCCTGCTCGGGCTGCCCGACGGCCGGCTGGTCGCCGGGGTACGCCTGCTCGACGGCGGCCCGCGCACGGCGGTCTGCGCCGTCGACCCGCACCGGGGCAACCTGACCGAGCTGGTCACGCTCCCCTCCGGCGGCGACTGCGGCTACCCGGGACTGGACTGGCACGACGGGGTGCTGCGGGTCAGCTACTACTCCTCGCACGAGGAGCGGACCTGCGTGTACCTGGCCGAGGTGACGCTCGACCGGTAGGGGTGTCGACGCCCCGGGCGGATCGGCTAGCGTGCCGGGATGCCGTCGAGCCTCACCGAAGCAATTGACCCGTACTGCCTGCGCGCGGGCGAGAGCGCGCGGCTGCTCGCCGGGCACCCGTGGCGACGGTTCGTGGTGCTCGGCGACAGCGTCGCCGAGGGGCTGTGCGAGCCGGTCGCCGGGTACCCGGACGTGCAGTGGGCCGACCGGATCGCCGCCGAGCTGGACGCGGCCCGCCCCGGGCTGGCGTACCTCAATCTGGGGTTGCGTGGGCTGCGGGCGCACGAGGTGCGCGCCACCCAGCTTGCCCCGGCGGTCGAGTTCGGCCCGGATCTGGCACTGGTGGTGTGCGGCGGCAACGACGCGTTCCGCCAGGGGTACGACGCCGACGCCGTCGACGCCGAGCTGGCTGCGATGATCAGCGGCCTGCGGCGGGCGGGGGCGGACGTGGTCACGGTGGGCATGTTCGACGTGTCGCACAGCCCGGCGGTGCCGCAGCGGCTGCGGGAGAGCCTGGGCGAGCGGATGCGCCGGTTGTCGGCGCACACCCGCGCCCTGGGCGAGCGGCTCGGCACCCTGCACGTGCACCTGACCGACCATCCGGCGGTTGCCGACCCGGGGCTGTACAGCGGCGACGGCCGGCACGGCAGCGCCCGCAGCGACGCCATCGCCGCCGCCGAGACGATCCGCCGCCTCGGCGCCCACCTCGCCGCGGTGCGTCGACCTGGGGAGGGCAGCCCCGGGCGCTGACCGCCCGGCGGCGGCTGCCGTCATGGCAACCACCGCCGGGGGCACGCTCAGTCGGTGAGCAGGATGCCCGTGATCAGGACCCCGCGCGCGATGTTGAGCACGCCCTCGCAGCCGGGGAAACCCACCCGGGCCAGGCCGCCGGAACCGGTCCGGCCGAACAGGTACGGCGCGAGGCTGTACGGAACGTCGGCGGTGACCGTCTCCCCCGTCTCCATCCGCACGAAGTCCATCGCCACCCGGTCGGCCGGCATGTACTCCTGGAGGATGTAGCCGCCCTCGTCGATGGCGGCGCGCAGCCCCTGCGCCCACTTCCCCGGGTCGGTCTCCCGGCCTAACAGCACGCCGATGCCGGCGGAGCCGTCGGCGGGCTTGGCGACCAGGTCGTGCTGGTCGGCCAGCGCCCGGGGCAGCTCGGCGGCGGTGAGGGCGGTGGTGCGCGGGACGTACCGGCGGATGAGCGCCTGGTCGGCCTCAGCCAGGGTGTCGAGGTCCTGCCACAGCCAGGCGAAGTTGAACTTGTTGCCGAGCAGCCACGCGGCGGAGCTGACGAACATCGGCAGGGTGCCGGCGGCGAGGGCGCCGGCGACGGCGTCCAGGCCCGCGCTGGGGGTGACCCGGTTGGGCACGAAGAGCCGAAACAGCGCGTCCACGGGAGCGTCGCGGACGACGAGGCGCTTCTCCTCGTCGAGGGTCACGGTGCCGACCGGGGCGATGACCAGGTCGATGCCGAAGTCCCGGGCCCGATCGACCAGCGGGGACAGGATCTTGATGAAGTCTTCCGGCCTCTCCAGGCCCGGGTAGTCGGCGTCGAAGTCCAGCAGCAGGGCGACCCGGGCCCCGTCGGCCAGGGCCAGCTCGTCGCGGATCGCCACGAACCGCTGGTCCAGCAGGGACGGGGCGGGCCGCACCGGCAGCCCGTCGAGGATGCCCTGGTCGGCGTAGAGCTTCGCGTACCGGTGGACGACCGTGTCGGCGTCGAAGCACCCGCCGAGGCTGCTGTCGATGTTGTACTCGACGAACTTCGGCACCCCGCCGGAGATCAGCACGTCCGGCCGGTACGCGGCCAGCAACGCCTCGGACAGCACCTCGTCGGTGTCGAGCAGCCTCGTCTCCTCCGCCGGCACGCCGAACAGCCGGGTCAGCTCACCGGCGGTGCGGGCACGCCGCTGGCACGCCTGGAGGATGAGCTGGGCGATCCGGTCACAGACCTCGTTCAGCTCGCGGAACGCGTCCGCCGGCATCACCGGGGGCCGGGCCAGCCGCCACGTCCGGTTGTACGTCGCGCAGCCGTAGAAGATCTCCCTCCAGGCACCCGCCCCGGCGGCCACCATCGCCGCGCGGGTCGACTCCGGCAGGTCGTTCCACGCCTGGTCGGGCTGCGGCCAGGGGTAGTTCGGGTCGATCATCATCCGTCCTTCATGGTGAGTTGGATGGCGGCGGTGAGCTGCTCGCGGCCGGGCTGCACGGCCCGGTCCAGCGCCGGGGCGAAGGGCAGCACCGCGCCGTCGGGGCGGGTGACCCGCCGGGGCGGCGCGTGCAGCCGCACCCGTTCCACCACGGTCGCGATGATCTCCCCGGCGATCCCGCAGGACCGGTTGGAGTCGTCGACCACGACCAGCCGGCCGGTGCGGGCCACGGACGCGGTCAGCCCGTCCCAGTCGAACGGGTAGAGCGTGCGGGGGTCGAAGACCTCCACCGACACCTGGCCGGCCAGTTCCTCGGCGACGGCGAGGGCGTCGTGCACCAGGTGCCCGACCGCGACCACCGTCACGTCGTCGCCGGCCCGGTGCACCCGGCCCCGACCGATCGGCACCGGGGCCAGCGCGGCGAAGTCCACGTCGGCGCGCACGTCCATCGCCCCGGCCGGCGCGAACACCACCACCGGGTCGACGTGCCGGATCGCCGAGACCAGCAGCCCGTACGCGTCGGCCGGGGTGGCCGGGACCACGGTGGTCACCCCGACGTGGGCGAAGAGGCTGTACGGGTGGTCGGAGTGCTGCCCCGCCCACCCCGTGCGCGAGCCGGAGCCCGGCACGAGGTAGGTGACCGGCACCGCGCACTGCCCGCCGGTCATCAGCGGGAACTTGTGCGCGTGGTTGACGATCTGCTCGAAGACCAGAAACAGCAGGGACGGGATCTGGAACTCCACCACGGGGCGCAGGCCGGCCAGGGCCGCGCCGGTGGCGAAGCTGGTGAACGCCTGCTCCGACAGCGGGGTGTCCACCACCCGGTCGGGCCCGAACCGCTTCAACAGCCCGGCGGTGACGTTCGAGGCGGCGACCCGGATGTCCTCGCCGAGCAGGAACACCGATTCGTCGCGGGTCATCTCGTCGGCGAGGGCCCGGGTGAGGGCCTTGCGGTACGACAGCCGTGGCATCAGCCACCTCCCGTCCGGGCGACCAACCCGCTGGCGTACAGGTGCTCCAGCGCGCCGGCCGGGTCGGGCTCGGGGCTGGCCAGGGCGAACTCCAGGGCCGCGTCGAGGGTGGCCTCGACCTCGGCGTCGACGGCGGCCCGGTCCGCCTCGGGCAGCCGGGCGCCCTGGATGTCCACCGGGTCCCGGGACCGGCCGGCGGCCACCTCCCCGGGGGCGCGGTAGTCGAGGCGTACCGCGTGTTCGAAGGTGTGGTGGGCGTCGAACCGGTAGGTGCGGGCCTCGATCAGCTCGGGTCCGCCGCCGGCGCGCATCCGGGCGACGGCGGCGGCCGTGGCGTCGCGTACCGTCTCGGGGTCCTGGCCGTCGACGACGGCCGCCGGCATGCCGAACGCCTCGGCCCGGCCGGGAATCGTGCCGGCCACCGCGCCGTCGACGGGCATGGTGGTGGCGTAGCCGTTGTTCTCGCAGACGAACAGCACCGGCACCCGCCACAGCGCGGCCAGGTTGAACGCCTCCAACAGCATCCCCTCGTTGACCGCGCCGTCGCCGAAGAAGGTGGCCCCGACGATGGCGTTCGCGCCGAGCACCCCGACGCCGAGGTCGGCGGCGTGCATGGACCCGCCCCGGCCCCGGTTGAGCCCGGTCTCCCGGCCCAGCAGCTCGGCGAGCATGCGGGCCGGGTCGGCGCCCTTGGCGAGCACGTGGCCGTGCCCGCGGTGGGTGCCGGTGACCAGGTCGTCGTCGCGCAGCGCCGCGCAGACCCCGGCGGCGATCCCCTCCTGACCGAGGTACGGGTGGATGCCGCCGACGATCGCCCCGGAGCGGACCAGCGCGACGGCCCGCTCCTCGAACCGGCGGATCAGCCGCACCGTGCGGTACAGCCGGACGGGATCGTCGCGGGTCACGCCGGGTGACCCTCCTTGATCGCGGTGAGGATGTCGTCCCAGAGCCGGGCGCGGGCGGCGAGCGCCAGGTTGACCGTGTCGGCGCACTCCTGCCACTTGGCGTCGTCGTCGCCGCACAGGTCGGCGAGCATCTGCATGGCCATCGGGGTGTGCTGCTCCCCGTCGACCTCGATGTGCCGCTCCAGGTAGTCGACGAACTTGTGCAGCTTCTGGCTGCGCTCGTTGACGGCGACGACCTGGGCGAACATGTCGGGGATCAGGTCCTCGCGGCCGAACGCGAACGCCGCCGCCTGGCAGTGCACCGGGGTCGACTCGATGATCTTCCAGGTGGTGCCGGCGAACGCCGCCGACGGGCCGGGCACACCCGCCTCTACCAGCGCCGCACCGACCGGCTTGCCGGCGCGCAGCAGGTCGATCAGCGCGTCCACGGCGGTGGTGGCGGCCCCCGCCTCGGCCATGCCCTGCACGTACAGCTCGAAGTGGCTGATGTAGCCCTCGCCGAGCTCGTCGCTCTCCTCCACCATCACGATGTCGTTGATCAGCCGCCGGCTGCCGGTGGGGCCGGTGGGGATCCACGGCACGTCCACGCAGGTGAGCTGCCTCTGCAACGACTTCAGCAGGGACATGAAGTCCCAGACGGCGAAGACGTGGTGCTCCATGAAGGTGACAAGCGCCTCGTGGGTGTCCAGGTTGGCGTAGAGGGGGTGCTTGACCACCACGTCGCGGCGGTCGGTCACCGCCTGCTCCAGCCGCCCGATGCCCGGGTGCGTCTTGCCCCAGTCGTACCGTGACATTGTCAGCCTCCCTGTTGGGCGCGGTCGCGCCAGATGACCGGGCAGAAGTCGGGGTCCGCGTAGTCCGGCCGCCCGTCGTGGGTGCGGCGGACCAGCACGTCGTGGTTGTACGCGGCGAGGGTGCCGTCGGAGAGCGGGAACTCCCGGTAGGCGTTCGCGCCGTCCTGCAGGTGCAGCGAGACCGCCCGGCGCGGGCGACCGCTGACGTTCGCACCGCTGCCGTGATAGGTGCGGCAGTGGTGGAAACTCACATGCCCCTTGGGGATCACCATGGGGACCTTGCGGATCTGGGTCCCGTTGTACGCGGCGTTGCGGGCCAGCATCTCTTCGAGCTGGTCACGGTCGCGCTCGGCGAAGTGCCGCACCACGGTGTCGTCGGCTCCGATCTCGGACCACCGGTGCGACCCGTCGACCATGGTGATGGTGCCCATCTCCACGCCGCAGTCGTGGAACGGAATGAACGCGGTGAGCATGTCCTCCGACGTCGACGACGACCAGTAGTGCTTGTCGAAGTGCCAGGGCACGATGTTCGACGGCTCGCCCTCGACCGGCGGCTTGTAGATCAGCGTGGACTGGAACACGCGGATCTCGGTGGCCCGCGCGAGCCGGGCGGCGACCGCCCCGATCAGCGGCTTGCGCAGGATCGCGGAGATCGCGTCGTGCTCGTAGTGGACGTAGTCGTTGTGCCGCTGCACCGGGCCCTTCGACGGGTCCCAGTAGGCGAGCTTCGGCGGGCGCACCGGCAGGGTGCGGTCCCGCTCGCCGTCGTAGTACCGGTCGGTGGCCGCCACGAGGGCGTCCACCTCCTCGTCGGTGAACAGCTTCTTCGACAGGTACCAGCCGTGCTCGGCGTAGTGCCGCACGTCGGAGTCGGACGGCAGCAGCGCCTCCTCCTGCGCGGTCAGTGTCGGATGGAACTGCGTGGTGGTCATGCCCCAACCCCTTGTGCCGTGCCGGCCACGACGGCGGGGGTCGCCCCCGCCGCGGCCAGCTCCCGTTCCTTGGCCTCGTAGAGGGCCTTGATGTTGCCGCTGCCGAAGGTCAGCGCCCCGCGCCGCTCGATGAGTTCGAGGAAGAGGGTGCGCCGCACGTGCATCGACTCGGTGAAGATCTGCAGAAGCTGGCCGCCGTGGTCGCGGTCGACCAGGATGCTCAGCTCGCGCAGCCGGTCCAGCGGCGCGTCGACCGGGCCGACCCGCCGCTCCAGGTCGTCGTAGTAGGCGCCCGGGGTGCCGGCGAAGCGGACGCCCCGCTCGCGCAGCGCGCCGACGGCGGTGACGATGTCGTCGGTGCGCAGCCCCAGATGCTGGACGCCGGCCCCGGCGTGTTCGCTGAGAAACGCGTCGATCTGCCCCGGCCGGTGGCCGCGGTCCGGCTCCAGCAGCACCAGGGTGACCCGCCCGGACGGGCTCTGCACCACGGTGGAGTTCATCGCCTGCCCGGCGACCTCGATGTGCTCGGTGAAGATCTGCGCGAAGCCGAAGACCCGCTCGTAGTGGGCGACGGTCGCGTCGAGCTGCCCCGGCGGCACGCAGATCGCCAGGTGGTCGATCTCGGCGAGCAGGCCGTCGGCGCCGCCGGCCGGCTCGGCCGACTCGAACGCGCCGGGCAGGAAGTCGCGCCGGTCGCCCCGGCGCTGCACCAGCCGGTGCAGCACGTCGCCGAAGCCGGCCACCTCGGCGGTGACGACCTCGGCGTCCGCGCCGGTGAAGGTGGTCGGCGGCGTCACCGGCGTGGCCCCCCGGCCGACCAGCTCCGCGTACGCCCCGGCGGCGTCGTCGACCTCCAGCGCCACCACGGCGATGCCGTCGCCGTGCCGCTGCACGTACGCCGACGCCCGATGCTCGGCGGTCAGCCCCGAGGTGAGCACCATCCGGATGTCGGCCTGGCGCAGCAGCAGCGAGCGCTGCCCGCCCAGCCCGGTCTCGGGACCGCCCTGACCGCAGAGGCGGAACCCGAGGGCGGTACCGAAGTAGAAGGCGGCCTGCCGGGCGTCCCCCACGAAGAGTTCGATGTGATCTATAGAACGGATGTCCATTTACCAGCCCTTCCCCATGTCCCCCCGTGACTGCGGCCCGGGCGCACCCGCCCGGGGTGTTACGCGAGATCACCTCCCGGGGCGGCGGCGCGCGCACCCGCACCGGCGGTGCGCCGCAGCAGCAGGCTCACGTTCTGCCCCCCGAAGCCGAACGAGTTGGTCAGCGCGTGTTCCGGCGCGGCCCGCCTGGGCACGGAGCGGATGTGGTCCGCCGGGCAGGCCGGGTCCGGGTCGTCGAGATTCCAGGTCGGCGGCAGCAGCCCCCGGCCCAGCGCCAGCGCGGTGGCGGCGGCCTCCAGCACGCCGGACGCGCCGAGCAGGTGCCCGGTGAGCGCTTTGGTGGAGCTGACCGGCACCCCGCCGTCGCCGAACACCTTGGTCAGCGCGGTGATCTCGGCGATGTCCCCGAGCTTCGTGCCGGTGCCGTGGGCGTTGACGTAGCCGACGTCGCCGGCTGTCACCGCGCCGCCGGCCATGGCCCGGCGCATGCACTCGGCCGCCCCCTCCCCGTCCGGTCGGGGCGCGGTCGGGTGGTGGGCGTCGGTGTTCGCCCCGTACCCGGCGACCTCGGCGTAGCCGGCCACGCCCCGGGCGGCGGCGTGCTCGGCGCGTTCCAGCACCAGCAGCGCCGCGCCCTCGGCGAGGACGAAACCGTTGCGCCGGGCGTCGAACGGCCGGCTCGCCTCGGTCGGGTCGGCCCAGCCCCGGGCGAGCGCACGGGCGTTGCCGAAGGTGTCTGCGAAGGTGGGAAACAGCGGGGCCTCGCTGGCCCCGCAGACCACCACGTCGGCCTCCCCCGCCCGGATCAGCCGCACCGCGTCGGCGACGGACTGGGCACCGGAGGCGCACGCCGTGCCGACCGACGAGCTGTAGCCCCGGATGCCGTGGGCGATGGCGATCCGCGCCGCCGGCATGTTCGGCAGTATCCCGGTCAGCAGGTACGGGCTGACCGCCGCCCGGCCCCGCTCGGCCCGCGCCAGCACCTGCCGTTCCAGGGTGGACATCCCGCCGACGCCGCCGACGATCACGCCGATCCGGCCGGGGTCGACGTCGCGGCCGACCTCGATGCCGGCGTCGGCGAGCGCGTCGGCGGCGGCGAGCAGGGCCAGCACGACGATCCGGTCCACCACCCGGGCCTCCGGGCCGGACACGACGGTACGCGCGTCGATCTCCGGCAGCAGCCCGGCGGACTCCAGCGACTCGCGGGCGGGGTGGTCCTGCGGCGGGCGGTGAAGCCCCGACCGGCCGGCGAGCAGGGCGTCGAAGGTCTCCCCCACGCCCCGGCCGGCCGGGGTGAACAGGCCCATCCCGGTGATGACAGCCGTCACGACGGCGACTCGGTCAGGTAGCGCTCGCGCAGCACCACCTTGCGGACCTTTCCGGTGACGGTGACCGGGATGTCCTCGGAGCGCACCGGCACCACCCGGCGCAGGGTCGCCCCGACGTCCGCGCCGAGCGCGGCGCGGACGGCCTCGGTGCGGTCGGTGCCCGGGTCGGCCCCGGCCGCCAGTTCCAGCAGCACGTCGGTGACGACCCGGTCGCCCTCCTTCACGATCACCACCGTGCAGTCGGTGACGTCGGGGCAGGCGGCGAGGACCCGCTCCTCGGACAGGGCGGTGAAGAACCGCCGTCCGTCGCCGACCTCGACGGAGTCGACCGCCCGGTCCAGGTGGTAGTACCGGCCCTCGTCGTCGGCGTACACCAGGTCACCGGTGAGGTACCAGCCGCGCAGCCGGAACCGGTAGGTGGTGACCGAGTCGTTCCAGTAGCCCCGGAACAGCGACGGCGAGTCGATGCCGAGGAAGCCGACCTGCCCCGGAGGCAGCTCGTTGCCGTCGGCGTCGAGCACTGCGACCTTCGTGAACCGGTACGGCCGGCCCACGCAGCGACCGTACCGGTCGGTGTCGGCGGTGTGGGTGATGTGGAACATCGAGTGGCCCATCTCGCTGGAGCCCAGCCCGTCGATGAAGACGGAGCCGGGCACCCGCACGACGCCCTGGCGGGTCACGGTGTCCCGCGAGCCGACCGCGACGAGCCGGCGCACGTGCGGCTCGTGCGAGCAGTCGCCGGTGTTGAACCACAACCGCACCGAGTCCAGGTCGTACGCGGACAGGTCGAACCGGGCCAGCTCCGCCCAGGTGACGGAGAAGCCGAACACGCCGTCCGGCCGCCACCGCTGGATCGCGTCGAGCACCCGCTCGCCGCCCTGGTCGGACAGCAGGAACATCTCCGCCCGGTTGCCCAGCGCCTGGTTGACCATGAGCACGGTCGCGGTGTGCGGGGCGGGCAGCGCGTTGAGGATGCGGCCGGTGCCCTGCGCCTGTGGCATGGACAGCAGGTGCCGGGTGGCGGCGAACAGGCTCGCGTGCGAGTGCAGCACCGCCTTGGGCACCCCGGTGGTGCCGGAGGTGTGGGTGATGACGATCGGGTCGTCGGGGTGGTGCCGGTAGTGCGCCGGCGCGGCGGCCGGGTCACCCGTGCCGGCGTCGGCGGGCGTGCCGAGCAGCGGCACGCCGAGGTCGTGCCCGGCCAGCAGCTCGGTGTGCGCGGCGTCGGCGAGCACGCCCGCGCCGCGCAGCCGGCGGATGTACTCGGCGGCGATCTCCGGGCGCAGCCTGCCGTTCATCAGCGCGGGAATCGCGCCGAGTCGGGTCAGGGCCAGGAAGCTGAGCACCATGTCGGCGGCGGCGGTGGCCCAGACGGCGACCGGGTCGCGCGGCTTGACGCCCCGGGCGTGCAGCCAGGCGACCCGGGCGGCGACCCGCTCGTCGAGCTGACCCAGCGTCAGCGGACGTTCGGCGGGATGCTCGTCCACGGCAGTGTCGAAGGTCAGTCCCGGGCCGTCCGGGTCGGCGCCGTGCGCCAGCACCCGGGCCAGCACGTTGCCGGCGCCCAGCTCGGTGTCGGCGGCCAGCAGGCCGCGCAGTCCCTTGGTCTTCATCGTGCGTCTCCTCGCCCCAGCAGCATCGCGACGGCGGCGGTGCCGGGCGGCCGGCCCGGCGCCGCGGCCGCCACGCCCGCACCGGCGTCGTCGGGTGCCTGTTCGATCAGGATCAGTAGTGCCTCGTCGGCGTCGCCGTCGGTCAGCAGCAGTTCCGCCTCGGCCGCGCCCTCGGCCAGTGGGTCCCCGGTCGGGGCGAGGCAGACCACCGGCCCGCCCAGCCCCCAGCGCGCGGCGACGTGGCCGGCGACGCTGTTGGGCACCGACTGGAAGAAGAACAACGGTCCGGGGCGCCCTCCGGCGGCGACCGTGGTGTGCACGTGGTCCGCGCTGGCCCGGTCCCCGGCGGCGCTGACCAGCACCACCGCGGTCCGCCCGCCGACCGGCTCCGGGGCCGGCCGGTCGCCGTGCCGCCGGGTGAGGCACCGGTCGGCGACGGCCGCGACGACCGGGCTGAACGCCGAGTGCACGAACCCGGGCAGGGGTGGCGGGGTGGTGTCGCCCGGCTCCGGCCAGCGCGCCCGCGCGCACATCCGCAGCCGGCCGTCCGCAGCCGGCCCGGTGGCGGCTGCCGTCGCCGCCGGGGCTTCGGACCGCCCGCCCGCGCCGGTCACGCCGCACCCACCAGCAGGGCGGTGTTGGCGCCCCCGAACGCGGCGTTGAGGCTCACTGCGTACGGGGTGGCCGCCGGGCGGGGCGCGTCGCGGATGACGTCGAGCGGGCATGCCTCGTCCGGGCCGAGCCAGCCGGCGTTGACCGGCAGCTTCCCGTGTCGTACCGCCAGCACGGTCACCACCAGCTCCAGCAGCCCGGAGGCCTCCAACGCGTGCCCGTGCAGCGCTTTGGTGGAGCTGACGGGCACCCGGTGCGCGTGCTCGCCCCAGGCCAGCCGCAGCGCCGCCGCCTCGGCCGCGTCGCTGTACCCGGTGCCGGTGGCGTTGGCGTTGACGTACCCGATCTCCTCGGCGTCGAGCCCGGCGCGGCGCAGCGCCGCGTCGAGGGCGCGGGCCAGACCGCGACCGCGCGGGTCGGGCTGACAGGGGTGGTAGGCGTCGCCGGCCCGGCCCCAGCCGAGCACCGACGCCAGCGTCGGCGCGGCCCGCCGGGCGGCCGCATCGGCGGACTCCAGCACCACGGCGGCCACGCCGTCGCCGAGCAGCAGCCCGCGCCGCCCGGCGCTGAACGGGCGGACCACGCCGTCGGTGGCCAGGGCCCGGCCGGCGTCGAAGAGCGCGTACTGGTCGGGTTCGACCAGGTACCCGGCGGCGACGACGACCCGGTCGACGTCGCCGCGGCCGATCAGCGCGGCGGCGTCGGCGACCGCCGTGGACGCCGACACGCAGGCGCTGGTGTAGACCCGGGGTGCCCCGGCCAGCCCGCACCGACGGGCCAGTTCCCCGGCCAGCGCCGGCACGCCCGCCCCACCGTGGGCGGCGAGCAGCAGCGGCGCGCCGGCTCGGCCGGCGGCGTCGAGCCGGGCGGCGGCGCACGCGGCGCGCACCGCCTCGGTCAGTTCGTCGGCCAGCGGGCCGGTGTCCGGGAGGGTGGCCGCCACGCCGACCCGGCAGGCGGTGGTGTCGAACCGGCCGACCGGCCGAAACGCCGCAGCACCGGCGAGCACCCCGGCGAGCTGGGCGTCGGCTCCCCTGCCGAGCGCGCTGAGCGCGTGGACACCGGTGATCCGTACGGTGGCCCGCTCAGCCATCTGCGGGGGCGGTCAGGCAGGTGTGGAACACCACCAGGGCGTCGTCGACCGTCCGGATACCGGCGAGCTGGTCGTCGGTGAGGTCGAGCCGGCGGGCGTAGCGCTGTTCGACGAGGTGGACCAGCCAGGCGAGCTCCATCGAGCCCACCCGGTCGGACACCTGGTCGACCGGCTTCGCGGTCATCTCGGCGAGCATGGTCAGCAGGTCAGCTCGCCCCAGGTCGGGCCGACCGGCCATCAGCAGTTGCCGTCGGCCGTCGCGGCGACCCGGTCGGCGACCATCGTGGTGAACTCGCCGACCGTCATCAGGGCCAGCTTCTCGGACTCGTCGTCTGCGAACTTCAGGCCGTAGCGGTCCTCGACCCGCACGGCCAGGTCGGCCAGGGCCAGCGACTCCAGGTCGACGCCGGCCGGGCCGAGGGTGGTGTCGTCGTCGATGCCGTCGACGTCGTAGTTCATGTCGTCGAGCTGGGAGATGACGAAGGCACGAACCTCGTCGCGCATGGTAAACCTCTTTCCGTGAGCCAGTCAGCGGTGCCCGGTCGGGACACCGTGTACGTGTTCCTCGGCCGTACCGCCGGCGGTCGGCCGGCGGCGGCCCGGCGGCTGCTACGGCGCGCGGGTGGCACGCTGCTCGGCCGGGCGGAGGCGGAGATCCGGGTGGGACGTGACGTGGCCGGGCGGCCGATCGTCGACACCGGTGACGCGGTGGAGCTGCCGGTGAGCGTCAGCCACGCCGGCGGGGTCGTGGTGGTGGCGGCCCGCCTCGCCGGCGGGGTCGGGGTCGACGTCGAGCGCCGCCGGGACCTGCCGGCGGTGGCGTTGGCCCGCCGCTGGTACGCCCCGCAGGAGGCCGCCTGGCTGGGCGAGCGCCCCGCCGACCAACGCGCCGAGGCGTTCCTGTCGCTGTGGACGGCCAAGGAGGCGGTCGGCAAGGTGCTCGGGCGCGGGTTGCGCGACGGCGGCCTGCGCCGGCCGATGCCGGTGCCCGGTGAGCCCGCCGGTGAGCTGCTGCGCCCCCTGCCCGGGGGAGGCGGGCTGCGGGTCGGCCATCCCCGGCTGGCCGGAGCCGGGCCCCTGGACCCGGCCCGCGACGGGCTGGTGCTGGCCGGTGAGCTGGTGCTGGCCGTGGCGGTCGACGGGCCGGCGGACGGGGTCGAGTTGGTGGTCGACTGACTGATCAGTCGGCTTCGCGGGCACGACGGCGGGCCGCCAGAGCGGGCCGGTCACGGCGTGGCCGCCCGCAACGCCTCGGTCGAGCGGACCAGCTTCCCGGTGGTGGTGCGGGGCAGGCGGTCGAGCAGGCGCAGGGTGCGGGGCCGCTTGTAGGCGGCGAGCCGCTCGGCGAGCAGCTTCTCCAGCACCTCCTCCGACAACGGCCCGTCTGGCTGCACGTACGCGGTGATGTCGCCGTCGTGCACGACCACGGCGGCGGCGACGCCGGGCAGCCCGGCGAGGGTGGCCTCGACCTCGGTGAGGTCGACCTTCATCCCGCCGACGGAGACCTGGGAGTCGAGCCGGCCGCGCACGGTGACCAGGCCGGTGCCGGGGTCGACGGTGCCCGCGTCGCGGGTGTGCAGCCAGCCGTCGGCCCAGCGGTCCGGGTCGGACAGCCCGACGTACGGCGAGTCCGGGCAGCTCACCCACAGCTCGCCGGTGGCCGACTCCCGGACGGTGATGCCGGGGGCGGGGGCGATCGCGGGGCGGTGCCACCCGTACAGGTCGGTGCCGATGACGCCGACCTCGGTCATCCCGTACATGTTGCCCAGCGGCACCCCGAAGCGGTCGGCGAACGCGGTGACGACGGCCGGCGGGACCAGTTCGCCACCGGTGGTCATCCGCCTGAACTGCGGCAGCGGGCCGGTCGGCCGGGTGGAGGTGAGCAGTCCGATGTGGAACGGCACGCCGAGCACGGTGGCGGGGGTGTCGTCGGCGGCGATGGCGGCCAGCACGGCGTCGCCGCTGAGCCGGTCCGGCGGCACCAACGTCACGTGGGCGTGCAGGCCGTAGAGCAGCCCGCCGACGAGGCCGAGCACGTGCACCATGGACGGCAGCAGGATGATCCGCTCGCCGGGCAGCGCCACGCCGTCGATGCGCGTGTAGCGGCGCACCTCGGCGACGAGGGACGCGGCGCTGCGACCGATCACCTTGGACGGTCCGGTGGAGCCGGAACTGAGCTGGATCACCGCGTGCGGGCTGCCGGCCGGCCGGTCCGAGTAGGCGGTGACGCCCTCGGTGACGTCGACGAAGATCTTCAGCGCGGCACCGCCGGTGCGCACCGGGGCGACGACGACCTGCGGGGTGAGCCTGGCGAGGGCGCGCTGCACCTCGTGGTCGGTGAGCCGGTGGTCGAGCAGGATCGCCTGGGCCCCGCTGCGCCAGGTGGCGAGCAGGTTCACCACGTACGCCAGCGACGGCGGCAGGCGCAACGCGGCGGCGCCGCCGGGACGCAGCCCGGCGTCGGTGAGCCGGGCCTGGGCCTCGCCGACCAGCCGGCGCAGGGTGCCCCGGTCCACCGGGTCGGGCAGCCGGAGACAAACTTCGGCCACCGGGCCGGCCAACAAAAGATCGTCAACCCAGGTAGGGTCGCCCACTGTAGACTCTGCTGCCGAACGATCCATGGTCACTGTGGTCTACCGCCCAGCATTGAAAAAGGACACAACCGCCCAATGTGGTGCGTCTTGCGGGGTGCTGACCGAACACTACGACAGCCGTCGAGAGCATTACTAGATGCGAATGGCTAGATCAAAAAGGTCGTGCGGCCCGATTGTCGGTCAGCCCGTTCGCCGGGCAGGATCGGTAGCCGCGCGGGCCGGCGGCGGCGCCCAGGGCGGCAGCCTGCCCGCCGGCGGGCGCGCACGCCGGGGCGGCAGCCTGCCCGAATTCGGCGCCACGGCCTGCCCGGGCTCGGCCCGACGGCCGATGGGTGACCGCCAGCGGCAGCCACCCATCGAAGGTACACGATCTACTGTGAACGGGCCACGTGCCCGCGGATCACGCCAGGGCCGGCGTCTGCGCGTAGACCAGGAAGCGCAGAGACCGGGCGTCGGTGAAACACTCCCGCATCGGCTTGACCAGGTCCCGGTGCTCCGGGCTGCGCTCCCACGCCTCGAACGCGGCCAGGTTCACCCACTCGCTGGTGATCAGCCACTGCTCCGGGTCGGCCGACGAGCGGCACACCTGGTCCACCAGGTGCCCCGGCACCCCCTCGGCGACCAGGTGCCGGATGGCCTGGTACGCCCGCAGGAAGTCCCCGGTGCGCTGCTCGGGCACCCGGACCAGGAAGACCACCCGCGCCCGCTGTTCGATCATCGTGCCGCTCCTCTCGTCACGCCGGGCTCGACCGCCCGGCGGGGCGCCGGCGCCGGACGCGCCGCCGCGCCCCGCAGCACCAGCGCGCTGTTGAAACCGTCGAACCCGCGCGCGACGACCAGCGCCACCCGGGACGCGGGCCGGCGGGGCTCGCGCAGGAAGTCCAGCTCACAGCCGCTGGCCGGGCGGTCGGGGCCGGCGGAGGCGGGCAGCGTGTCGTGGGCGAAGGCCAGCAGCGCCGTAGCCACGTCCAGCGCCGACCCGCCCTGGTGCGCCCGCCCGGTCAACGGCTTGGCCGTGGTCACCGGCACGGGACGGGCCCCGAACACCGCGCGCAGCGCGTCGGCCTCCGCCCGGTCGTGGCGGGGCGTGCCCAGCGCGTCGGGCAGCACCACGTCCACGTCGTCGGGGGCCACACCGGCCCGGTCCAGGGCCAGCCGCATCGCCCGCGCGTACTGGGCCGGGTCCCCGGCCGAGTCGGGGCCGGTGTGCGCGGCGTCGTGGGTGGCCCCCCACCCGGTGACCTCCCCGTAGATCCGCGCCCCCCGGGCCAGCGCGTGCGTCAGCTCCTCCACCACGAACACCGCCCCGCCCTCTGCCGGGACGTACCCCGCGGCGTCGGCGTCGAACGGCCGGTACGCCCGCGCGGGGTCGTTCCGGACGCTGAGCAGCCCGGAACGCAGCTGACAGGCCAGCGCGTACGGGCTCAACGGACACTCGGTCGCCCCGGCGATCACCACGGGGGTGCCCCGCCGCACGGTGCGCACCGCGTGGGCGAGGCTGTCCAGCCCACCGGCGGACTCGCTGACCAGCACCCCGCAGGGGCCCTTGAACTGGTGGTGGATGGAGAGCTGCCCGACACTGGCGGCGTAGAACCAGGCGATCGACTGGTACGCCCCGACGGTGCGCGACGGCCCGCCCCACAGCCGTTGCAGCTCCCGCTGCCCGAACAGGTTCCCCCCCGACGAGCTGGCCAGGGTGACCGCGTACCCGTACGGGTCGGGGGCGCGGTCGGGCAGCCCGGCGTCGGCTAACGCCAGCCGGGTGGCCGCGAACCCCAGGTGGGTCCACCGGTCGGTCTGCACCAGCCGGCGGTTGTCCGCCCAGGTCAGGGCCTCGAAGTCGGGCACCTGACCGGCGAAGCGGGTGGGATAGGAGGCCGGGTCGAACAGGGTGATCGGCCCCGTGCGCCGGGTCCGCGTGACCACCGTGGACCAGTGCGCCTCGACGCCGACCCCGCTCGGGGCGACCACTCCGATCCCGGTGACCACCGCCCGGGTGGTCACGCCGCCCTGCCCTGCGCCGCCGCGCCCAACCGGCGGAACACCATCGCCGACTGGAAGCCGCCGAACCCGCTGCCCACCGACAGGGCCACGTCCACCGGCAGCTCCCGGGCCACGTTCGGCACGTAGTCCAGATCGCACTCGGGGTCGCGGGTGGCCCAGTTGGCCGTGGGCGGGACCACGCCGTACTCGATCGCGAGGGCGCAGGCGGCCATCTCGATGGACCCGATCGCGCCGAGGGAGTGCCCCACCATGGACTTGATGGAGCTGATCGGCACCCGGTGGGCGGCCTCGCCGAGAGCCCGCTTGAACGCCGCCGTCTCGTGCCGGTCGTTCTGCCGGGTGCCGGAGCCGTGCGCGCTGATGTAGGAGACCTGTTCCGGGATCAGCCGCGCCTGCTTCAGGGTCGCCGAGATGGCCAGCCCCATCTCCAGCCCGTCGGGGCGCAGCCCCGTCATGTGGTAGCCGTTGCTGCGGCTGGCGTACCCGGCGACCTCGCAGTAGACGTGCGCCCCACGTCGGCGGGCGTGCCCGTACTCCTCCAGCACCAGCACCGCCGCGCCCTCGGCGAGGACGAAACCCTGCCGGTCGGCGTCGAACGGACGCGACGCGCGCGCCGGGTCGTCGTTGTCGGGGCTGGTCGCCTTGATCGCGTCGAAGGAGGCGACCGTGACCGGGGAGATCGGCGAGTCCGCCGCCCCGGCCAGCACGATGTCGGCCTCGCCGTCGGCGATGAGCTGGTGGGCGTACCCGATGGCGTCGATGCCGGAGGTGCAGCCGGTGGAGACGACCTGCGCCGGGCCGTGCAGCCCGTGCCGGCAGGCCACGTCGGCGGCCAGGCTGCTGGGCACGAGCGCCTGGTACAGGTACGGCCCGCCGCGACCGTGGTCGACCAGCCACCGGCTGCCGGAGTCGCTGACGGTCACGTACTCCTGCTCCAGGGCCATGGTGCCGCCGACTGCGGTGCCGAGCACCACCCCGGCGCGCTCGCGCTGCGCGTCGGTCAGCTCCAGGCCGCTGTCGGCGACCGCCTCGATCGAGCAGGCCAGGGCGAACTGCACGTAGCGGTCAGCGCGACGCCGCTCGGCCTCGGCGAGCCCGGCGGCGACCGGGTCGAAGTCGCACTCGGCGGCGATGCGGGAGCGGAACGGCGACGGGTCGAAGAACGTGATCCGCCGCGTCGCCGTGCGCCCCTCGGTGATCATCTTCCAGAACCGGTCCCGGGTCACGCCGCCCGGAGCGACCACCCCGACGCCGGTCACCACCGTGCGGCGCGCGGTCACGACGCGCCCCGCTGTTCCGCCAGCTCGGTGTCGACGTGGCCCAGCTCCGGGCGGGGCGCGAGCGGGCCCAGGTGGAACACCACCTCGGCCGGCTCCGGACCGGTGTTGCGCAGCCGGTGCCGCACGTATAGCGGCACATACAGCGCCTCCCCGGCGGCCAACGGCACCGGCCGGTCGTCCAGGTCCACGGTGATCGCCCCCCGCGCCACGTACAGGAACTCCTCGCTGTACGGGTGGTAGTGCTCGGCGATGCGCTCGCCCGGGGCGAGGCAGGCCACCCCCATGAACCCGGAGGTGCTGCCGACCGTCTTCGGCCCGAGCAGCACCCGCAGCTCGCCGCCGCGCCGCCGGTCGGCCGGGACGTCGCGGGCGGCGACCGTCCGGTACGCCGGCGCGTCGGCCGCCGGGCACTGATCGGTGGTCTCACTCATCGTCGCCTCCCGTGGTGGCGGAGCCGGCCCGCGCCGCCCGCTCGATCCGTTCCTTGATGACCGCGAGCTGGACGCGGCTGTTGGTGTTGATCCGCGCGGTCATCCCCGCGTTGTCCAGCGGGGCCCGCGGGTGCATCGCGAAGTCCTGCACCCAGGTCATCCGGGTGCCCTCGGGCTCGGTGTCGTAGTGCCAGCGGATGCGCATGTACTCGAACGGGCCGGTCTCCACCCGGTGCGCCCGCACCTCGCGGTTCTCCCAGTCGGTGGTGCGTTCACTCACCCAACTCCACACGGCGCCGTTCTCGTCGGGGTGCATGGTGAGGCGGAACCGCACGGTGCGGCCGTCGCGTTCGAGGATCTGCGCCGAGGCGTACTCCGTGAACAGGCTCGGCCAGTTCGCCACGTCGTTGGTCAGCTTCCAGACCAGCCGCAACGGCGCGGCGATGACGATGCTGTTCTCGGTGTGCCCGGGCGGGTCGGTCTCCCGGGTCACCAGGTCGGCGACCTCGGCGATGCTCAACCGCGCGGCGTCCTCGGGCAGGCGCACCCGGTACCGGTCGGCGATCACCGCGGACAGTTCGAGCAGGGCCAGGGAGTCCATGCCGAGGTCCTCCAGGGACGCGGCGGGCTCCCGGGCCGCGGCCTCGGCGTCCAGGCCGCAGTGCGTCACCAGGATCTCGGTGATCTCGGCGGTGCGCGGGCGGCCGTGGGTGACGGTCATCAGTTCCTCCTCTGGTCGGGGCCGGACGGACCGGCGGCGGGGACGGGAACGGAACTTCTCCCGTCAACCGGTGCGGCGGGATCCGGCACGTCTGGGCGCGCGCCGGCCGGGGCGGTGCGCGGGCCGGTGCCGCTGGGGCGCGGGGCGGTGTCGCCGGGGCGCGAGGCGGTGTCGCCGCCGCGCAACAGCCGGTCGACCAGCCCGGTGGTGTGCCGCCCCCCACGGAAGGCGGCGTCGGCGAGCACCCGCCGGACGAAGGGGATGGTGGTCCGCACACCCGGCCCGGCGATGTCGAACTCGGCGAGGGCGCGGTCCAGCCGGCGCAGCGCCAACTCGCGGTCCGGGGCCCAGACGGCGACCTTGGCCAGCAGCGAGTCGTAATACGGGCCGACCAGATAGCCGGGGCGCGCGTGGGTGTCCACCCGGGTGAACGGCCCGCCGGGCGGGTGGAACCGGTCCAGGCGGCCCGGGGTCGGCGCGAAGCCACGGTCCGGGTCCTCCACGTTGACCCGGCACTCCACCGACACGCCGTGCGGCCGGACGTCGGACTGCCGCAGCCGTAGCGGCGCCCCCGAGGCGATGTGCAGCTGCTCGTGCACCAGGTCGATGCCGGTGATCATCTCGGTCACGGGGTGCTCGACCTGGATCCGACAGTTGATCTCCAGGAAGTGGAACCCGCCGTCGTGGTCCATGAGGAACTCCACCGTGCCGGCGCCGGTGAAGCCGACCTCCAGCGCCCCGCGCAGCGCCGCCGCCGCGATCGCCTGCGCGGCGTCGGCCGACAGCGACGGGGCCGGGGCCTCCTCCACCAGCTTCTGGTGCCGCCGCTGCACCGAGCAGTCCCGGGTGCCCAGGTGCACCCCGTCGCCGTTGCCGTCGCAGAGCACCTGCACCTCGACGTGCCGCGCGTCGGTCAGGTACCGCTCGACGTAGACCCGGTCGTCGCCGAAGGCCGCCTGGGCGGCGGCCCGGGTCCGCGCGTACGCCCGGGGCAGGTCGGCGGGGGCGTCGACCACCGTCATGCCACGCCCGCCGCCGCCCGCCGCGGCCTTCACGATCACCGGGTAGCCGATCTCGGCGGCGACCTCGGCGGCCCGTCGCGCCGTCGGCAGCGTCTCCACGCTGCCCGGCGGCAGGGGTAGCCCGGCCCGCCGCAGCAGCGCCCGCGCGGTGGCCTTGTCCGCCAGCGCGGACATCACCTGCGGCGGCGGGCCGACGAAGGCCAGCCCGTGCTCCGCGCAGATCTCGGCGAAGTCGGCATCCTCGGAGAGGAACCCGTAGCCCGGGTGCACCGCCTGTGCCCCGGTGCGCCGGGCCGCCTCCACGATCGCCGCCGCGTTGAGATAGCTGCGCCGGCTCTCCGCCGGCCCGATCCGGACCGCTTCGTCGGCCAGGCGCACCACCGCGGAGTCCGCGTCGGCGCTGGAGTAGACGGCCACCGTCGCCACGCCCAACTCCCGGCAGGCGCGCAGCACCCGCAGCGCGATCTCGCCCCGGTTGGCGATCAGCACCTTCTCGAACATGCCCGCACCCGACCTAGGCCGGTTCCAACGCGACCAACGGCTGGTCGTACTCCACCGGCGTACCGTCGCCGGCGAGGACCCGCATTACTCGGCCGGCCCGGTCCGCCGTGACCTCGTTCATCAGCTTCATCGCCTCGACGATCCCCACCACCTGGCCGGGCCGGACGAGGTCGCCGACCGCCACGAACGGCGCGGCGCCGGGCTCCGGCGCGCGATAGAAGGTGCCGACGACCGGCGAACGCACGACGGCGTGCCCGGTCTCCGCGGGCCCCACGGCGGGCTCGGCAACCCGGGGATCGGGTACCCGGGCCGACGCCGGCTCGGCCGCGCCGTGCCACTCCACCTCCAGCGCGGTCTGCCCGCTGCTCAGCCGCACCCGGCGCACCGGACCGGCCAGTTCGGCGACGAGGTCCCGCGCGTGCCGGCGCAGCCCGGCCAGCACGGCGTCGTCCGGCATCTCCTGGCCGCTCACCGGATCACTCCCACCGCCGCGCCGGCGACGCCGGAGCGGGCCGCCCCGAAGCGGCGGAACCGCTGCCGGCGACGCCGGATCAGCGTCGCGGGCGGCACGTCGAGCAGCGGGGTCAGGTGCGCCAGCACCGCCCGGCGCAGCAGCTCCCCGGCGGCGTCGGGGTCGGCGTGGGCCGCCGGCGCGGGCTCCGGAACGACGTCGTCGGCGATGCCCAGCGCGCACAGGTCGGGCGCGGTCAGCCGCAGCGCCCGGGCAGCCTGCGGGGCCGCCGAGCTGTCCGGCCAGAGGATCGCCGCGCACCCCTCAGGGCTGATCACCGAGTAGACGGCGTGCTGGAGCATCAGCACCCGGTCGGCGACCGCGAGCGCCAGGGCGCCACCGCTGCCGCCCTCGCCGGTCACCACCGCGACCACCGGCACCGGCAGGCCGCTCATCACCAGGATGTTCTCCGCGATCGCCGCCGCCTGCCCCTGCGTCTCCGCGGTCACGCCCGGGTCGGCGCCGGGGGTGTCGACGAGTGTGACCACGGGCAGCCCCAGCCGGGCTGCGAGCCGCATGAGCCGCAGCGCCTTGCGGTGCCCGGCCGGACTCGCCATCCCGAAGTTGCGGGCGACCAGCTCGGCGGTGCTGTGTCCCTTCTGGTGCCCGACGACCATCAGGTGCCGGTCGCCGAGCCGGGCCAGCCCGCCCACGACCGCTGGGCAGTCGGCGCCGAGCCGGTCGCCGTGCAGCTCCACGAAGCCGTCGAAAGCGGTGCCGAGGTAGTCCAGCGCGGTCGGCCGGCCCGGGTGCCGGGCGATCCGCACGGTCTCCCACGCGTCGCCCCCACCGGCCCGCGCGTCACCCCCACCGGCCCGCGCGTCGCCACCGCCGGCCCGCGCGTCGCCACCGCCGGCCCGCGCGTCGCTTTCGGCGCTGCGGGCGGCAGGCGGTGCACCGGGCGGCTGGTGGGGCACCGACCGCGCCGGCTCCCGCCGGGCCACCGCGCGGCGGCCCGACTGCGCTGCGGCGAGCAGCGCCACCAGCCGCCCGCGCAGGGCGCGCCGCTGCACCACCATGTCGACCTGGCCGTGTCGCAGCAGGAAGTCGGCGGTCTGGAATCCCTCGGGCAGACCGCGCCCGGTTACCTGCCGGATCACCCGGGGGCCCGCGAAGCCCATCCGCGCGCCGCTCTCGGCGAGCACCAAATCGGTGTTGGTGGCGAACGACGCCGCCACTCCCCCGTACGTCGGGTCGGTCAGCACGCTCACCGTCAGCAGTCCCGCCTCACGTAGCTGCGCGACCGCCTGGCTGACCGTGGCCATCTGCATCAGCGACAGCGCGCCCTCCTGCATCCGTGCCCCGCCCGAGGCGGTGACCAGGACCAGCGGCACGGCATCGGCCAGGGCCCGCTCGGCGGTACGGGTGATCAGCTCGCCGATCACGCAGCCGAGGCTGCCGCCGAGGAACCGGAAGTCCATCACGGCCAGCGCCACCCGGTTGCCGCCGACGCGGGCGGTGCCGCAGACGACCGCCTCGGGCAGGCCGGTGCCGGCCCTGGCCGCGGTGAGCCGGTGCGGGTACGGCAGCACGTCGACGAAGCCGATGGGATCCACGTCGTCCGGCCGGCCGGGCAGCGCCGCGAACGAGCCCGGGTCGACCAGCTGGCGCAGCCGCTCCGGCGCGCCGAGCCGGGCGTGCGCGCCGCACTCCGGGCAGACGTCGAGGTTGCGCCGCAGCCGCTTGCGGTAGAGCAGGGCGGCGCACCCGTCGCAGCGCGACCAGAGCTGCTCGCCGACGGTGGCGGTCATGCCCGCCGCCCGGCGTGGTCCCAGCGGTAGAAGCAGCGCGCCATCGCGTCCCGGGGCGAACGCCACGTCGGCAGGTACGGCGAGACGTACGGCCGCAGCCGCGCGCTGACCCGGGCGAACTCGGGGTGCTCCCGAATGCCCTCCACCGCGTCCTGCCCCTCCCGTTCGGTTTCGAGCAGGTGGACG
Organism: Micromonospora sp. KC207; assembly: GCF_004348615.1. Lineage (NCBI taxonomy): Bacteria > Bacillati > Actinomycetota > Actinomycetes > Micromonosporales > Micromonosporaceae > Micromonospora > Micromonospora sp. KC207. Next base: position 1,300 of record NZ_SMKJ01000034.1, on the reverse strand, counting down.
TAGAGGTCGCCCAGCCGGTACAGCGAGCGGTGTCGTACCCCGGCCAGGCGCGGCAGCTCCGTGGCGTCGGACTCGGCGAAGATCTCGGCGATCCGCTTCTGCGCGTCCGGACCCACCTTGGCGACAATCAGCGAACGATTCATGGACGTGCCTCCCCTATGGCGCGCGACGGCGCGGCGTGGACTCGCCCGTCACGCGGGACGACTGCCGCCACGGTGCGCGCACCGCCGTCACCAAGGCGTCACCGGCACCCCTCGGACGAACACGACCCACTGTGACGCTCCGTTGATGCAACCTGTGGACAATCCATGCCCCACCTGAGAAGACGACCTCGATGACGACAAGTTTTCGCAGTTAGAACGGCATATTCTGTCCACGATGACACCGCCCCGCACTCAACGCCGTGTTGACTCACCGTAATCATTGTTGTTAATCTCCGAGTGGGCCAGCCCGGCGGTCGCGGCGTCCGAGCCGCACCGCGTGGAGCCACCGGAGACAGTGGCGTCCCGGGGGCGACCGCGCCGGGACGCACGAGGAGTCCGGACGAGGTCCGGTGCAGGGGGTGCCGCCGTGACCACTGATCCGCCCACGCCGACCACGGGCGACGACCCCCTCCCGGAGGTTTCACTGCACCTGCTCGGCGGCTTCCGCCTGCTGCACGACGAGACCCCCGTCGTCGTGCCCCGCGGCCTGCAACGGGTCCTCGCGCTGATCGGGCTGCGCCCCGGCGCCACCCGCAGCCACCTCGCCGGCCTGCTCTGGCCCGAGGCGTCGGAGGATCGGGCACTGTCCTCACTGCGCACCGCGCTGTGGCGGCTGCGCCAGGACCCGTGCTGCCCCCTGGTCACCACCGGCGACACCACCCGCCTCGACCCCCGCGTGCGGCTCGACGTCGACGACCTGACCAGCACCGCCGCCCGGGTCCGCGACGGCGACGACCCGGGCAGCGCCGCCACCGCCCTCGCCGGCCGGCACGACCTGCTCCCCGGCTGGTACGACGACTGGGTGCTGCTGGAGCGGGAACGCCTGCGCCAGCTACGGCTGCACCTGCTGGAGCAGGTGTCCCGCAACCACCTCGCCGCGGGACGGCACGGCGAGGCCCTGGAGGCGGCACTGGAGGCCATGGCCGCGGAACCGCTGCGCGAGACCCCGCACCGGCTGGTCGTACGCGTCCACCTCGCCGAGGGCAACGTCTTCGAGGCCATGCACGCCTTCTACGCCTACCGCGATCTGCTCCTGCGGGAACTGCGCCTGGAACCGTCACCGGCGATGTCCGCCCTGCTGCACGACACGCTCGCAC
>NZ_SMKJ01000349.1:0-6402 GCF_004348615.1 Micromonospora sp. KC207 | reverse complement strand
GCGGGGGCCGGCGTGGTGGCCCCGACCGGGTTGGGGGCGGCGGCGCTGGGAGCGGCGCCGGCCGGGGACGGTGCGGCCAGCACGGCGGCGGTGGCGGTAGACGCGGCGAAGACAGCGAAGATCTTTCGGAGCAGCATGGCTGCACCTCCTGGTGGGGTGTCCCGGCGGGGCCGGGAGGAGGCGAGGAGCGGTCCGATCGATCATGGGAAAAGAACGGGCCTGTCGATCCAGTGACGTCAATGACAAGTTACGCACGGGTAACAGATTGTCGCGCCCAGGGTGAATTCCGGCGAGCCGGTCCATGATCGACCCCATGCCGGCCAGGTGGCGGTATCCGGAGGCCGGGATACCGCCACCTGGCCGACATGATCTCCTCAGCCCGGGTCAGGCCGCTGGGTCGGGGCCGCCGCCGCTGTCCTCGATCGCCTGACGGAGGGCCCGCGTGGCCTGGTCGATCAGCTTCGTGGCGTCCGTGCGGCCGTTGACCTGGATCTCCACCTCGGACTCCCCCGCCTGTACCCGAACGCTGACCTCGGTGCGCTGCTGGTCGACCCAGCTCTGCAACAGGTTGAACAGCCCCGGCAGCAGCGCCTGGGCCACCACCGCGATGATCACTGCGTCGCTGAACCCGGGCCGTCCACCGGGTCGTCCGCCGCCGGCGTCCCGCACCCCGGCGCGGAACTCCGGACGCTGGTGGATCCAGGTCAGCAGCGGCACCCGGGGCGGCCGGGTGGCGCGTGGCGTCAGCACCAGCCGCACCGGCTGCCGTGCCCCGGTCGAGGTTTCGGTCACGTGGTCGCTCTCCCTCATTCGTCGTCGCCAGGCCGCGATGCGTGTCGTCGCCGGGCCGCGATGGTCACCCGGCGTCCCCGGGCCGGAACGTGATCTTGCCGTCGACCACCGACAGGACACCGTCGACGCCGAACGCGTCGTCGCTGGCGAACGGGGTGGTCCCGAAGTAGCCGTCGGCGGTGCCGGTCGCCCGCACCGACCCCTGCCCGTCGTACGGCGTCGACACCCGGGCGGTGGCGGGGCCGGTCAGCTCCACCACGATCTGCGGGTACTCGGTGATCTTCCAGGCGATCTTCTTCACCGAGTCGCTGTCGTAGTAGCGGAAGGGGCAGCCCACCGGGGCGGCCACCTTCTGCGCCGCGCAGCCGTCCAGGTGCTTGCGCACCTCCGCCTCGGCCGCCGCCCGCGCGCCCGACGTCAGCACCGGCTCCAGCCGCACCTCGCCCGCGCTGTCCTGCCCGGGGACGACGGCGACGGTCTGTGGCGGGGTCTCGGCGAGCACGTTGGTCTGCCCGCCGACCGTGTACAGGCCGGGCAGCAGCGCAAGGGTGTCCCCCTCCGGACCCGTCGGGACCGGTACCCCGTTGACCGTCAGACCCGCCTGCCCGCCGGGGACGCTCAGCGCCGCCGGGCCGCCGGTGAGCCGCCACTCGTGGAACAGGCCCAGGGTCGCCGACTCCTCCCGGCGCAGCGACAGCTCGGCTCGCACCCGCTGGCCGGCGAGGCTGAACTCGACCTTGGCCGTCGCCTCGTCGCCGTCGCGCTCGACCGAGGTCACGTCGACGTCGTCGGGCGGCTGGTAGCCGTCGGCCTCGACGAGCGCGGCGAGCCGGTCGATGTCGCCGGCCGCCGACCGCGCGTCGGGCTGCACCAGCTCCAGGGCCGCCCGGGCGTCGTGGTCCGCGAGGGCCGAGAAGTACCCGTCGACCGTCTCCGCTGGGCGGAACAGCGCCCACTGCGTCACCCCGAGCAGGGTGCCGCCGAGACCGCAGACCAGGGCCAGCACGCCGGCCACCAGCACCGCACGCGGGGACGCGACCGCCCCCGGCCGCCCGAACAGCCCCTCGGCGGTGACCGGGGCGACGGCGGCGGCACCGGCCGCCGGGGAAAGCTCCTCCAGCCGGTCCAGCCGCAGCTCGGACGCCGGGTGCGTGGCGCAGACCGCCTCGTCCCAGCCGCTGCGCCCGCTCTCGAACGACTTGCGCCGCTCCAGCATGTCCCGCAGGCCCCGGGCATGGCCGGCGAGCACGGCGCCCGCGTCGGCGCGGTACTCGGCTGCCCGGACGTCACGGGAGTGCAGCGGCAGCACCACGTACCGCATGGTGAGCAGCACGGGCCAGAAGAAGACGAACACCACGAAGTTGGTCGCCGGGTGCGGGAAGGTCCGCATCAGCCACGTCGGCACGGCGTGCACCAGCACCAGGGGCAGCGCCACGCCACGGACGAACGCGCTGGTCACCTCGTCGCCGGTGCGCCAGTGCACCAGCTCATGGCTGAGCAGCGCCGCGATGTCCTCGTCGGACTCGCCGAGCAGGCTGGTGGTGACGACCACGTGCCGGGCGTACGCCCGGGCGTTGGTGAGCACCGGGTCGTCCTCGATGAGCAGCCGGGGCACGTTGGGCAGGCCGAGGGCGCGCGCGCAGTCGTACAGGATGGGTCGGAGCCGTTCGGCCTCGCGGCGGCTGAGCCGGCGTGCGCCCGAGATGGCCAGCAGACGCGGCTCCCACATGATCCGGTAGAGGGTGTAGAGCACGCCGATCAGCGCGGCGGCGACCACCATCCCGGCCAGACCGGTGAACAGGTTCGCCGGCTCGTCGAACGCGTCGAGCCAGGGCCACACCAGCACTACCAGGAACCCGGCGAGGAACCCGATCGCGAAGCCGGCGAAGCCGCCAAGCACCCCGCCGGAGCGGGCGAGAAAGGCGTCGAGCAGCGAGCCGACCAGCGGGGCGTCCCGCAGCACCTCCGGCAGTTGGTCGCCGGCCTGGGTGCCGCCGGCGACCAGGCCGTAGACGGCGAGGATGATCCCGCCCCCGACCGCGAGGAGCAGGGCGACCGGTACGTAGAACCAGGTGGCCAGGAACGCGCCCAGCACCCCGCGCCAGTCGCGCAGCACGCCGGAGCGTAGCCAGACCAGGGTGTTCGGGTATCCGAGCGGACGGTTGGCGAAGCTCTGACCGAGGCGGGACGAGTCCTCGCGATCGGCGGCGGATGCGGGATCGGCGGGCGACGCGGGATCGGCGGGCGATGCGGGGTCGGCGGGCGATGCGGGGTCGGCGGGTCTCTCGGCTACGGCGGGTCTGACCTGCGGGTCAGCGTCCGGGTCGCGCACGGCGGCTCCTCGAATCAGCCCGCCACCGCAGTCGGTGGCGAATGGGAACGGTTCACGGGCACGGCGTATCGGACGGGCGGCTCGGCCGACCGTCGGAGGAATTGCGCAGGTGCGATGAATGCCGCCGGTTCCGTTCACGGGAATCGACGACGTCGCAGCACATTACCCGCCCCCAATGGATCTCGCCAGCGGCATTCCGACAGCGTTTCCTAACCGGAGTCAGGCCGACAAGCGTGACCGTGGATCATTCACGAAAATGTGAAACCCTCTCGCCGCTGCCGGCGGAAACGCGACACTGGTCGTCGTGGACGACGCCGTACGACACAACCGGACCGCCGGGGAAAGAGCCACCGAGAAGTACGTCCGGGAACACGACGATCTGCTGCGCGCGGCCCGGGAGCCGACGCGGCCCACCGATGCGCCGCCGAACTGGGGGTGACCTGCCGGTACGTGGTGGCCGCAGTCCCCGGCGTACCCCAGCGCGCCGGCTGCGCGGACCTGGTCTACACCGGCAAGGGCCCTCATCTGGATGCGGAACCTGGTCGCCTGGGCGCGCGACGTCGCCCGGCCGCTGCGGCCGGCGGGCCACCTGTTCGTGTACGAGGCCGCCCGCTCCCTCCGCGAAGCGTTGGCTGCCTGACTCGAAAGCCTTCGTCAGCACGGCACTCTGACGTGACCAGCAGCGGGTGGTCCGTCAAGAATCCGAAGTTGGCGGACTGCTCCGCCAGGCGGCGTACCTGTCGAGGATCCACGGCCCTCCACGTCCATAGTCGACGGTGAACTCGACAGAATACGAATATGAGGACACATTCGCTGACCCCAAACGTATCGGATATCCGACAAAGACTCGCGAGAACTATCGACGATCTTCATCCGTTGATGGGTCAAGATTCTTCGCGATCACTGTGGGCCGACACGACCGGGGGAGCCATGCGGGACAGCGTTCTCAGCAACGCCGACGAGGTGTTGGAGCGGCTCGAAGACGAGATCGCGTTCCTGGCGGAGGGCCTGGCCGGGGTGTCCGAACAGCTCACCGACCTGACCACCGAGCTCGCCGGCCTGCTGGCCGGGCGCGACCACGACCGGGTCGGGCACGCGACCGGCCGGGTCACCGCGCTCCTGGGCGACCAGGTGCTCAGCGACCTGACGGCCCTGGCCGGGCTGGGCGCCATCCGCCACGGCCACCCCCCGAACCGGGACGACGGCAGCGGCGACGCGATTCCCGCACTGACCGTCGAGGGGCTGCCTGCCGTCGGCTACGACGACGCGGGCGGGCCCTCGGTCGACAGCCTGCGGGACCGGCTCGCGGCATCGGCGGACCACCTCCAACGGCTGTCGACCTTCGTCACCGACCGGTTCGACCTGGCCCGGGCGGCGGCGGAACGCGGCGACGCCGACCGCGCCCTGGAGGACCTGCGGCTGGTGCGGGAAGCGGCCGGGAGCGCCCCCGAGGGCTACCGGCTCTGGCTGACCTGTCTGGCCGAGCTGACGGACGCGACCGGCTCGGCCGGGCTGGTCACGTAACCGGGCCGGGCGGCCGCCGCGCAGTGGGCGTCGGTGGCCGGCGCTACAGCTAGGCCCGCTGGATCCGCGCCACCACGGCACGCAGTTCCGGCTCCGGCACCAGCTCCGGGTCGGCGCGTACGTCGATCGCCACGCCGGGCTCGACCAGCCGGAACGCCTCGCCGTCGCCGACCAGGCCGGTGACGCCGCCCTCGGTGAACTCAACGAGCGGCCACTGCGTGATGTCCCGCTCGTGATAGTCGGCTAGGAAGTCACGCAGCTCGTCGAGCGTGCCCAACCGGCCGCCGCGCAGGACGTGCACTCGCAGGTCGACCCGCCAGCCCTCCTCCACCTGGCGTTCCCACACCCGGGTACGGAAGCGCACCCCCTCCCACTCGCTGGTGAAGTCGGACACCTCCTCGCCGATCCCCGCCGGCACGTACCCGATGACGAACCCGCCCAGGCCCTCGCTCATCGATCCTCCCCGTCAGCGGACCCGACCCTACGTCGGATCTTGGACCTCTATCGTCCACATCAGACGGAAGCTGTCCAGGGTCCGGCGCGACGGGGCTCAGCCGAGGAGCGCGACAAGGGCGTGGACGGCCGGGTTGGTGGTGTCGCGGGGCCAGGCGAGAGCGACGTCCACCGTGGGGGTCGGCGCGGCGAACCGGCGCAGCCGTACCCCCGGCACCTTCACCGCCCGGGCACGACCGGCCGGCACGGCCGCGATCACGTCGCCCTGCGCCACCGCGCGCAGCAGCTGCTCGTCGTCGGGCTCCTGCCGGACGAGCCGGAAGCCTCCGCGCGGCCACACCTGGGCGATGGTCCGGTCGAACATGCCGGGGCCGTTGTCGCGCGGCCACATGACGGCCGGCAGGTCCACCACCTCGGCCCGGGTGATCCGGCGGCGGCCGGTGGCCAGCGGATGCCCCGCCGGCAGCGCCAGCAGCAGCTCCTCGGTGTCGACCGTGCGGCACGCAAGCGCCGGCTCGTCGACCGGCGGGCGGACGAACGCCGCGTCGAGCCGGCCCGCGAGCAGCCCGGCGACGTTCGGCGCGGTCCAAGCGGTCTCGGAGACCACCTCCACGTCGGGGTGGGCGGCGCGGAACCTGGCCACCAGCGCGTCCACCCGGCCGCCGCGCGCCGACCGGGTGTACGCCAACCGCAGCCGGCCGCCCCGGCCCCGCACCAGGTCGCGGATGCGGGCGGCACCGGCGTCGACCTCGGCGAGCAGCCGGGCTGCCTCGGCGGCCACCCGCTGGCCGACCTCGGTCAGCGTGCAGCCCCGGCTGGTGCGGTGCACGAGCGGCACACCGAGCTGGCGTTCCAGGGCGCGGATCTGCTGGCTGAGCGCCGGCTGGGCGATGTGCAGGCGGGCGGCGGCCCGGGTGAAGTGCAGCTCCTCGGCGAGCACGGCGAAGTAGCGCAGCCGGCGCAGATCCGACCAGGCGTCCCGGTGCGGCGGATCGGGCATGCCCGGATCATAAGCGCCGCTTATCGCCGCCTGCCCGATCCGTCTTGGACACCCTCCCGGGCGACCGGACACGATCCGAGGCCAGGACGCGACGGGCGCGGCCAGGACGCGACGGCGCGAACGGGCGGCGACGGGAGGAGCAGGCGATGGCGGACAGGGCGGACGTGGTGGTGGTCGGCGGCGGGGTCATCGGGTTGACCGCCGCCGTCGTGCTTGGGCAGCGGGGCGCGCGGGTGACCGTGCTGGCGGCGGACGACCCGGCGGACACCGTGTCGGCGGTGGCCGCCGCGGTGTGGTACCC
>NZ_SMKJ01000348.1:0-6423 GCF_004348615.1 Micromonospora sp. KC207 | reverse complement strand
GCCCCCCACCCCGCGCCGATCTTGCAGTTGAGCCCCGACAAAGGGGGCGAAACGCCTTTACCTGGGCCGAAAGTGCAAGATCGGCGCCGATGCCGGACCGGGCGGCGCACGGCCTCGCGGTCCTGCCCGGGCCAGAGCGGGTGAACCAGAGCGCGCCGCCCGGGCCGGCGGTCATGATCAGGGGCTGGCTCGCCGGGTCGCCGGGGTGGACCTCCACCGTGCCGTCGGCGGTCACCCGGGCGATCCCGCCGGAGCGGACCAGCGTCGCCCACAGCGCTCCGTCCGGGCCGGCGGTGATCCCGTACGGCCCGCAGCCCGGCCCGGGCAGGGCTGTCTCGCGAATGGTGGGCTGCGGCACGGGCATCCGCCTCTCTGTCGGGTCCGGCCCACCCTGGCAGGGCGCGATGTCCCCTGACAACCGGTTTGTCCGACCCGAGCGCCCGATTTTCAGCTCGCTGACAGGGTCGTCATGGCTCTGGTCCAGCTCGGTTGGTCACTGTCGGTGATGTCATCGCACCCGAGCAAGGATTTTGGAGGACCTGAATGTCCCGCACGATTTCGAAGAAGCACCTACTGGCCGGTTTCGCGGCGGCCGGGGTGCTCGGCGTGGGGATCGCGGCGCCGACCATCGCGTTCGCCGAGGAAAGTGCCACCCCGCCGAGCGCCAGCAACAGCACCAGCGAGAACACCCGGCAGCAGGAGCTCGCCGAGGCGCTCGCCAAGGAGCTGGGCGTTCCCACCGACAAGGTGGCCGCCGCCCTCAAGAAGGTCCGGGAGCAGCACAGGGCCGACCTGCCGGAGCAGGGCCAGCGTGGTGAGCGGCCCGACACCGCCGACCGACAGGCCGCGCTGAAGAAGCGGCTGGCGCTGGCCGTCAAGGACGGCAAGCTCACCCAGGAGCAGGCCGACGCCATCACCAAGGCCGTCGAGGCCGGCGTCTTCCCCGGCGCGGGCGGCTGGGTCCGGCACCACCACAGCGAGGACGGCGAGATCCGGCACCGCCACGGCGGAGACGGCGGGATTCGGTACGGCCACGGCGGAGACGGCGGAATCCGGCACCGCCACAGCGAGGACGGCGGAATCCGGCACCACCACGGCGGTCCGGTCGGCCCATGAGAGCCACCGCCTGATCAACTCCATGTCGCCGACGTGGCGGGGTCCGGAGCACTCCGACCCCGCCATGTCGGCGACATGGCGGGCCACCAGCCCAACCCGCCGCGTCGATCCGGCCGGCCCCGCCCGCCGGAAGTGGCGGGCGGGCCGGTCAGGCGATGCAGGCGCAGACGATCAGCGCAGCCCCGAAGTGGGTGGCGGCGCTGACCCGGGCCGCCGGGTGCGGCTCGTCGGAGCAGATGATCTCGCCCAGCTTGCCCGGGGTCAGCAGGTCGAGCACGAAGAACGCCAGCGCCATGATCAGCAGGCCGATCAGCCCGAAGACGACCGTGGACGCCAACCCCTTGGCGAAGTCGCTGTAGCTGGTCAGGATCGCGGTGAACACGATTCCGGCGATGCCGAGTTGGTTCGCGGCGAGCAGCAACCCGGCGTTGGCGTTGCGCCGTACCCAGATCAGCTCGCGCAGCCTGCCGGGGGTGAGCAGGTCGACCAGGCCGAAACCGGCCACCATCAGCCCCACCCCGACGACCCCGAACACGACGCTCTGCCATGCTCCGCTGAGCAGGTCCTCCAGCACCGACTGCCTCCCGACCACCACCGGCCGCCCGGCGGGGGTGCCGGCGCGGTGATCGAGACGATAGCGGCCCGCCGCAACCCCCCGACAGACCGCGCCGGCCGGCGGCACTACAGCGACAGGTAGCGCTGCCGCTCGTAGGGGGTGACCTCGCGGCGGTACTGCTCCCACTCGGCCCGCTTGTTGCGCAGGAAGAAGTCGAAGACGTGCTCGCCGAGCACCTCCGCGACCAGCTCGGAGCCGGCCATCACGTCGATCGCCTCGGACAGGTTCTCCGGCAGCGCCTCGTACCCCATGGCGTGACGCTCGGCGCTGCTCAGCGACCAGACGTCGTCCTCGGCACCCGGGGGCAGCTCGTAGCCCTCCTCGATGCCCTTGAGGCCGGCGCCGAGCAGCACCGCGAAGGCCAGGTACGGGTTCGTCGCCGAGTCCAGCGAGCGGACCTCCACCCGGGCCGAGTTCGGCTTGCCGTACGCGGGGACGCGGACCAGCGCCGACCGGTTGAGGTGACCCCAGCAGACGTACGCGGGGCTCTCGGTGATCCGGTCCGGCAGTGCCTGCGGGAACAGCCGCTTGTAGGAGTTGACCCACTGGTTGGTGACCGCCGTGTACTCCCGGGCGTGCATGAGCAGCCCGGCGATGAACGACTTCGCCACCTTCGACAGCTTCATCGGGTCGCCGCCGTCGTGGAACGCGTTGCGCTCGCCCTCGAACAGCGACAAGTGGGTGTGCATGCCGCTGCCCGGCTGGTCGGTGAACGGCTTCGGCATGAAACTGGCCTGCACGCCGGTGGAGAGCGCTACCTCCTTGACCACGTGCCGGAAGGTCATGATGTTGTCGGCGGTGGTCAGCGCGTCGGCGTAGCGCAGGTCGATCTCCTGCTGGCCGGGGGCGACCTCGTGGTGGCTGAACTCCACCGAGATGCCGATGCGCTCCAGGGCCAGCACGGCCTGCCGGCGGAAGTCCCGCGCCACCGCGTGCGTGGTGTGCTCGAAGTATCCGCCCGTGTCGACCGGGGTCGGCACCGAGCCGTCCTGCGGGCCATTCTCGAGCAGGAAGAACTCGATCTCGGGGTGGGTGTAGAAGGTGAAGCCCTTCTCGGCCGCCTTGGACAGCATCCGGCGCAGCACGTGCCGGGGATCGGCCCAGGACGGGCCGCCGTCGGGCAGCAGGATGTCGCAGAACATCCGGGCGCTCTCGCCGCTCACCCCACCCTCGAAGGGAAACACCTGAAAGGTGGTCGGGTCGGGCATAGCCACCATGTCGGACTCGAAGACCCGGGCGAAGCCCTCGATCGCCGAGCCGTCGAACCCGATGCCCTCCTCGAACGCGGCCTCCAGCTCGGCGGGGGCCACCGACACGCTCTTGAGCGTGCCGAGCACGTCGGTGAACCACAGCCGGACGAACCGGATGTCCCGCTCTTCCAGCGTACGGAGGACGAACTCCTGCTGACGGTCCACTTCCACCCCTCGTGCCACTGTTTCCGCCGCCGGTCGGGCCTGACCGCCCAGTTTCCACCGGCTCCTTTACGCAGACGTTACGCGACCGGCCCGGACCGCGTCCTGTCGTGTCCCGCCCCCTGGCGGACGGAGCCCAGGCAGGCGCCCGCCGCGCGGCGCAAGTGGCGACCGTCTCCGACCCGCCCGCCGTGTCGGGACGGCCCGGCTGGGGCAAGATGTGGACATGCCCACCCTGCGTCTCGCCCTGTCCCAGGTCAACCCGAGCGTCGGCGACCTCGCCGGCAACGCCGACCTGGTTCGCCGGTGGACCCGTACGGCCGCCGACGCCGGTGCCCAGCTCGTCCTGTTCCCGGAGATGGTGCTGACCGGGTACCCGGTCGAGGACCTGGTGTTCCGCCGGTCCTTCGTCGCCGCGTCGCAGGCCGCGCTGCGCCGCCTCGCCGCCGACCTGGCCGCCGACGGCCTCGGCGGGCTGCCCGTGGTGGTCGGCTACCTGGACGCCGACGGCCCGCCGCAGGTCAGCTCCGACGCCGAGCCGGGCCGGGGGGCCCGCAACGCCGCCGCGGTGCTGCACGGCGGCGAGGTGGTGGCCACCTACTTCAAGCACCACCTGCCCAACTACGGGGTGTTCGACGAGGACCGCTACTTCGTCCCGGGCGACACGCTGACGGTCGTCCGCGTCGGCGGGGTGGACGTCGCCCTGACCATCTGCGAGGACATGTGGCAGGCCGGCGGCCCGTTCGCGGCGGCCCGGCAGGCCGGCGTCGGCCTGGTCGTCACCATCAACGGCTCGCCGTACGAGCTGAACAAGGACGACATCCGGCTGCCGCTGGTGCGTCGCCGGGCCGCCGAGGCCGGGGCCACCGTCGCGTACGTCAACATGGTCGGCGGCCAGGACGAGCTGGTCTTCGAGGGCGACTCGCTGATCGTCGACGCGGACGGGACGCTACTGGCCCGCGCCCCCCAGTTCGTCGAGCATCTGCTCGTGCACGACGTCGAGCTGCCGGCGGCGGCCGAACGGGCCGACGGCGACGGGGCACGCGCCGGCGGCGAGGTGACCGACGGGATGCGGATCGTCCGGGCCACGGTCGGCGGCGTCCCGCCCGCACCCGGCGGCGCGGCGGCGGTGGGCGGGATTATCGAGCCGGTCGCCGACGAGGCGGAGGTGTGGCAGGCGCTGGTGCTGGGCCTGCGCGACTACGTCGACAAGAACCGTTTCCCGTCGGTGGTGCTGGGCCTGTCCGGCGGCATCGACTCGGCGGTGGTGGCGGCCCTCGCGGTCGACGCCCTCACCCCCGGCCGGGTGGTCGGCGTCTCGCTGCCCAGCCAGCACTCGTCGGAGCACTCCCGGGCCGACGCGGAGGACCTGGCCAAGCGCACCGGGCTGGACTACCGGGTGGCACCGATCCAGCCGATGGTGGACACGTTCCTGGCGAACATGTCGCTGTCCGGGGTGGCGGTGGAGAACCTCCAGGCCCGGGTACGCGGGGTGCTCCTGATGGCGTTGTCGAACCAGGAGGGCCACCTGGTCCTCACCACCGGCAACAAGAGCGAGCTGGCGGTCGGCTACTCCACCCTCTACGGCGACTCGGTCGGCGGCTTCAACCCGGTGAAGGACGTGTGGAAGACGCTGATCTGGCGGCTGGCGAAGTGGCGCAACGCCGACGCCGCCCGCCGGGGCGAGACCCCGCCGATCCCGGAGAACTCGATCGGCAAGCCGCCGAGCGCCGAGCTGAGCCCCGGCCAGCTCGACAGCGACACGCTGCCGGACTACGACGTGCTCGACCCGATCCTGATCGGGTACATCGACGGCGACCTGGGCCGGACCGGGCTCGTCGAGTCCGGGCACGACCCGGCCATCATCGACCGGGTGCTGCGGATGGTGGACACCGCCGAGTACAAGCGCCGGCAGTCGGCCCCAGGCACCAAGATCTCCATGAAGGCGTTCGGGAGGGACCGGCGGCTGCCGATCACCAACCGGTGGCGCGAGGACAGCTGACCCGGGCCGGGGCGGCACCACCCGCACCGTGAGCGCCGCCCACAGCGCGTCGGGCTCGGCGCGTCACTTTCCGGGAATCCGGAGGGCGCGCCCGGTCCCCCAGGAAGTGAAATCCTCCACTGTCTCCTGCCGGCGACCGTCGCGCGGTGCGACGCTTGCGAGGAACCCGGGGACCGCGCGCGCGGCCTCGAGGAAGGAGAGAGCCATGGTGGAGTCCACCCCGACCGAGGTGACCGCCCTCTACGGCGGCCCGGTCACCCGGCGGGTCCGCACCCGCGACCTGCTCGCCGCCAAGGAGCGCGGCGAGAAGTGGTCGATGCTCACCTCGTACGACCAGTACACGGCGTCGATCTTCGACGCCGCCGGGATCCCGGCGCTGCTGGTCGGCGACTCGGCGGCGAACAACGTCTTCGGCTACGAGACGACGCTTCCGGTGACCACCGAGGAACTGCTGCCGCTGGTCCGTGCGGTGGTGCGGGCGACCCGGCAGGCGCTGGTCGTCGGCGACCTGCCGTTCGGCTCGTACGAGGAGGGGCCGACGCAGGCGCTGCGTACCGCCGTGCGGTTCATGAAGGAGGGCGGCTGCCACGCCGTGAAGCTGGAGGGCGGCCGGCGCTGCGCCGACCAGATCGCCGCGATCGTCGGGGCCGGCATCCCGGTGATGGCGCACATCGGCTTCACCCCGCAGAGCGAGCACACCCTCGGCGGGTACCGGGTGCAGGGGCGCGGCGACACGGCCGACGAGGTGTTCGCCGACGCCCTCGCGGTGGCCGAGGCGGGCGCGTTCGCGGTGGTGCTGGAGATGGTGCCGGGCGAGGTCGCCAAGCGGATCACCGGGGAACTGTCGATCCCGACCGTCGGCATCGGCGCCGGGGTGGACACCGACGCGCAGGTGCTGGTCTGGCAGGACATGGCCGGCCTGCGCACCGGGAAGGCCCCCCGCTTCGTGAAGCGCTACGCCGACCTGGCCGGGGCGCTGGCCGAGGCCACCCGGCGGTTCGCCGACGAGGTCCGCGGCGGCGAGTTCCCCGCCGCCGAACACACCTTCTGAGCATCCGGGCCGACCGGCGGCTGCGCATCCGGGCTGGTGGACGGCGTGCCGCTGCGTCGTCCACCAGCCGGTGTCGGTGGACGACGCAGCGGACGAAGCCGCTAAGGTACCCGTCCGTGAATCACGCACGTATCTCAACCGTTGTCCTGACCTGCGTTTCCCTGGTCGCGCTCGCGGCGTGCGGCGGAAAGGAGCCGTCGCCGACGGCCGCGCCCACCACCCCGGC
>NZ_SMKJ01000347.1:0-6445 GCF_004348615.1 Micromonospora sp. KC207 | reverse complement strand
CGCCCGGCCGCTCCCGGTCCTCCAGTTCCGCCTGGGCCACGGCGGTGGCGAACCCGACGTCCCACAGCGTCGGGGCCTCCGCCTGGTACGCCTCGCCCCGGGCCAGGTTGCGCAGGAACGCCCGCTCGACGCGACCCGCGCCGTCCGGCCGATCGTCGTGTACGTCAGCGACCAGTCCACGCTCAGCCCGAGCCGCCGCCACAGGGCCTCGAACGCCTGCTCGTCGGCGACGGTCAGCGTCCCGCACAGCTCCACGAAGTTGCGCCGGGAGATCGGGGTCGGGTTCCGCCGGGCCGCGTCGTTGACCGGGGCGGCCGGCGGCTGCCAGTGCGGGTCGTACGGCAGAGTCGGGTCGCAGCGCACCCCGTAGACGTTCTGCACCCGGCGCTGGTAGGCAGCGCCCGGCCGGGCCGACCACGCCTTATCGGGTGGCCCGGTTGTCACACCAGGGAGTCGCGCCACTGCCGGCGCAGCGCCGCGTACCGGCCGCCGGTGGCGGTCAGCCGCTCCGGCGGGCCGTCCTCCACGACCCGGCCGCGGTCGAGGACGAGCACCCGGTCGGCCGTCTCGACAGTGGAGAGCCGGTGCGCGATCACCAACGCCGTCCGGTCCCGCAGCACCGTGGCGAGCGCCCGCTGCACCAGCCGTTCCGTGGGCACGTCGAGCGACGACGTCGCCTCGTCCAGGACCAGCACCCGGGGGTCGGCGAGGAACGCGCGGGCGAACGCCACGAGCTGCCGCTGCCCGGCGGAGAGCCGGCCGCCACGGCGGCGGACCTCGGTGGCGTACCCGTCAGGCAGGGCCGCGATGAAGTCGTGTGCGCCGATCGCCCGGGCCGCCGCCCGCACCGCCGCGTCGTCCGCACCCGGCCGGCCGAACCGGATGTTCTCGGCCACGGAGCCGCTGAACAGGTGGTTCTCCTGGGTCACCAGCACCACCGCCCGGCGCAGCTCGGCGTCGGCCAGGTCCCGCAGGTCGACCCCGTCCAAAGTGACCGTGCCGGCGTCCGGGTCGTGGAACCGGGCCAGCAGCTTCGCGATCGTGGACTTGCCCGCCCCGGTGGCCCCGACCAGCGCGACGGTCTGCCCGGCGGGCACGGTCAGGTCCAGGCCGGTCAGGATCGGCGCCGCGGCCCGGTAGCCGAAGGAGACCGACCGAAGTTCCACCGCGCCCCGCGCTCCGCCGGTGGGCAGCGGCACCGGGTGGGCCGGCTCGGCGACCGCCGGCCGCTCGTCGAGCACCCCGGCGAGCTTCTCCAGGGCCGCCGTGGCCGACTGGAGCGAGTTGTAGAACTGGCTCAGCTCCTGCATCGGCTCGAAGAACCGGCGCAGGTAGAGCAGGAACGCGGCGAGCACCCCCACCTCCGTCCCGCCGCCGAGCACCCGGGCCCCGCCGTAGCCGAGCACCACCGCCACTGTCACGTTCCCGATCACCTTTATTCCCGGCGAGTACGTGGCGATCAGCCGGAACGCGTGCAGGCTGGCCTGCCGGTAGTCGTCGTTGACGGCCGCGAAGATCTGCTGGTTGCGCGGCTCCCGCCGGTACGCCTGCACCGCCCGGATGCCGCGCAGCGACTCCACGAAGTGGACGATGACCAGCGACATCGCCTCCCTGGTCCGCCGGTACGCGTCGGCCGAGGCGCGGGCGAACCAGCGGGACAGCCAGAGCAGGAACGGGAACGCCAGCAGCGTCACCGCGGCCAGCGGCAGGTCCAGCCAGAGCAGGATGCCGGCCACCGACAGGATCGACAGCGCGGCGAGGACCAGGTTGTCGACGCCCCCGTCGAGCAGTTCGGCGATGGAGTCCAGATCGCTGGTGAGCCGCGAGATCATCCGGCCCGACGTGTAGCGCTCGTGGAAGCCGACGGACAGCCGCAGGAATTGGCCGTACACCCGCTGGCGCAGCTCCAGCAGGACGGCCTGGCCGATCCGGGCGGAGAGGGTGAGGAAGCCGCGCCGGGCCCCGTACTCGAGCACGGCGGCGGCGGCGAACGCGGCGGCGACGGCCGCCAGCGGCCCGCTGTCCCCGGCCCGCAGCGGCCCGATGGTCCGGTCGATGCCGAGCATCACCAGGTACGGCCCGGACATGGCGGCGGCGTTCTGGACCAGCAGCAGCCCCACGGCCAGCCCCAGCCCGCCCCGGTGCGGGCGCAGCAGGTCGCGCAGCAGCGCCCGGCTGCGCACCCGCAGCCGGGCGATCGCCTCGGGGGTGGCCTCCTCGGCCCGGCTCCGGTCGGCCTCCGGGTCGGTGGCCTGCCCCCGCCACCGCTGAAGGTCCGGGCGTGTCGCCAGGTCGGGGCGGTCCTCGGCGTCGGCGGCGGTCACGACCGCACCAGTCCCCGGCCGTCCGGCCCGGCCAGCGATGCCCCCGGGCCGGCCGATGCCCCCGGGCCGGCCGATGCCCCCGGGCCGGCCGATGCCCCCGGCTCCGTTGGCGGGCCCGGCTCGGCGGACAGGACCGCCCGGTACGCCGGCACCGTGGCCAGCAGCCGCGAGTGGGTGCCGACCGCCGTGATCCGCCCCCGCTCCAGTAGCGCCACCCGGTCGGCCAGCGTGACCGTCGACGGCCGGTGCACCACGAGCAGCGCGGTGCTGTCCCGCAGCACCCGCCGCAGCGCCACCTCGACCAGCGCCTCGGTGTGCACGTCGAGGGCGGACAGCGGGTCGTCCAGCACCAGCAGCGCCGGTCGGCCGAGGACTGCCCGGGCCAGGGCCAGCCGCTGCCGCTGCCCGCCGGAGAGGGTGAGCCCCTGCTCGCCGACCCGGGTGGCCAGCCCCCACGGCAGCTCGTACGCGAAGTCCGCCTGGGCCAGCGTGAGCGCCGCCCGCACGTCCGCCTCGTCGGCGTCCGGGCGGCCCAGGGTGAGGTTCTCCCACACCGACATGGAGAACAGCGTCGCCTCCTCGAAGGCCACCCCGACCAGCCGACGCAGCGAGGCCAGCCGCAGGTCGCGCACGTCGTGACCGTCCAGAGTGACCCGTCCGCCGCTCACCTCGTGCAGCCGGGGCACCAGGGAGAGCAAAGTGCTCTTGCCGGCGCCGGTGGCCCCGACCAGGGCGAGCGTCTCGCCCGGCTCCACGGTCAGGTCGATGTTGCGCAACACCGGCGCGGACGTACCCGGGTAGCGGAACGAGACACCCTCGAACGCCAGCCGGCCCCGGACCGCCTCCCGGGCCAGGGCGACCGCGTGCGAGCCGTCCACGATCGCCGGCTCGGTGTCCAGCACCTCCTGGATGCGGTCGGCGGCCGTCGCCGCCTCCCGGCCGTTGGCGATGATCCAGCCCAGCGACTGCACCGGCCAGATCAGCATCAGTTGCAGGCTGACGAAGGCGACCAGCTCGCCGATGGTCAGCGCGCCCCGGGCGGCGGCGACCGCTCCGGCGACCAGCACCACACCGAGGGTCAGGTTGGGCACCAGGTCGAACAGGGCGGAGGTGCGGGCCAGCAGCCGGCTCTTGGCCACGCCGGTGTCGTGCAGCGCCCGCGCGCCGTCGGCGAACCGGGCGGCCAGCTCCGGGCCCCGGCCGTACGCCTTCATGGTGCGCAGGCCCTGCGCGGTCTCCTCGACGAGGGTGGCCACGTCGCCCTGCTGGTCCTGCATCCGCCGCGACGCCGCGTGGTAGTACCGGCCGAACCTGCGGCTGATCAGGAACAGCGGCACCGCGCTGGCCGCCACCAGTAGCCCCAGCGCGGGGTGCAGCCGGACCAGCAGCACCACCACGGCGGCGTACGTGATCAGGTTGAGCACCAGGAACAGCAGGCCGAAGGAGAGGAACCGGCGGATCACCGACAGGTCGCTGGTGATCCGCGACAGCAGCTGGCCGGACTGCCACCGGTCGTGGAAGTCGGCCGGCAGCCGTTGCAGGTGGGAGTAGACGTCGGCCCGGATCGCCGCCTCCATGCCCACCGCGGACGAGGACTGGGCCCACCGGCGGACGAAGATCAGCAGGGCCTCGACCAGGCCGAGCAGCAGGGCCAGCCCGCCGAGGCGGACCAGCCCGCCGGGGTCGTGCCGGGCGACGGGGCCGTCGATCACCCGCTGCACCACGAGCGGCACGGCCAGGCTCGCCCCGGTGATCGCCAGCGCCGCCGCGAACAGCCAGCAGAACTCGACGGCGTACGGGCGGAGGTAGGAGCGGAGCCGCCAGAGGTTGCGCAGGGGGCGGTGGGCGTCGCCCCGGTGGGCCGGGTGGGCGTCGCCCCGGTGGGCCGGGTAGCCGTCGCTCTCCGCAGGCACTACCCGACGGTAGCGTCAAAGTGGACGGTCGCCGCTGTCAATTTTCGGACCTTCGGCACCGTCGACCCCACTTCAGTGCCCTTCGGGGGTCTTCGGCGCCGTCTGCGCCTCGTGGGCGAGCAGCCAGCGCTTCACGTCCAGCCCCCAGCGGTAGCCGCCCAGGGTCCCGTCGGTGCGCAGCACCCGGTGGCACGGGACGAAGAGGGCTGCGGCGTTGCGCGCGCAGGCCGCCGCCGCGGCGCGGACCGCCGCGGGCCGCCCCGCCAGCGCGGCGTACGCCGTGTACGTGACCGGACGGCCGGGCTCGACCTCGCGCAGCACCCGCCACGCGTGCGCCTGGAACGCGCCGCCGGTGTGCTGCTGCACGGGCACCGGGTCGATGGCCGTCGACTCCCCGTCGAGGTACGCGGTAACGGCGGCGGTCACTGGCCCGAGGTCGGCGCGCCGCCGCACCGAACCGCGCAGCGCGGGGTGCACGAGCGGCACCAGCGACTCCGGATCAACGGTGAAGCCGGCCGCCCGGACCGCCCCGTCGGGGCCGGTCAGGACGCTCAGCGGGCCGGCGGGGGTGGTGAGGACCGCGCCGTCGAGGGTGATGGTCATGCTGCTCTCCAGAGTCGGATAACCGCGTACGAGCGCCAGGGGCGCCAGCGTTTCGCGTACGTGTCGAGGGTCTGTGGGTCGTCGGGCAGGCCGAGCGCGGCGGCACCGCGCCGGACGGCCAGGTCGGTGGGGAGGCCGACGTCCGGGTCGCCGAGGGCGCGCATGGCGACGTAGCCGGCCGTCCAGGCGCCGATCCCGGGCACCGCCAGGAGCCGTCGCACGGTTTCCTCCCGGTCCCCGCCCGGGTCGAGGTCGAGCGAGCCGTCGGCGACCGCCCGCGCGGCGGCCCGGATCGTCTCCCGTCGCGCCGCCGGCATCCGGAACCCCTCGTCCGCCACCCGCAGCAGCTCCTCCGCGTCGGGAAACGCCCGCAACCCGTCATCGGTGGGGGCGGTGGCAGGCAGCAGCCGGGTGAGGGTGGTGCGGGCCGAGGCCAGGGAGACCTGCTGGGTGGCGATGGCGCGGACGAGCATCTCCAGGCCGTCGACGGCGCGGGGCAGGCGTACACCCGGTTCCGCCGCCACCGCCGGGGCCAGCGCGGGGTCGGTGGCGAGGGCGCCGTCGACGGCCGCCGGGTCGGCGTCGAGGTCGAACAGCCGGCGGCAGCGGGCCACCGCCGGGGCCAGATCGCGCACGTCGGCCAGCCGCAGCGTCGCCGAGACGTACCCATCCGCAGGCGTCAGCGCCACCTCCGCCGTGCCGTGCGGCAGCCGCAACCCCCGGCGGTACGTCCCGTCGCGCACCTCCTCGACGCCGGGCAGCGCCCGCAGCGCGAGGAAGCCCAGCAGCGACGCCGCATGCAACGGCGGCCGGTACGCCAGCCGCAGCGTGATCGTGCCCGCCCCGCCGGGCAGCGCCGGGGTGTGCTCCGCCGCCGACCCGGTCGCCGTGCGCGGCCTTCGGGCGACCCGTAGCTGCGACGGGGCGGTGGCGTAGACCTCCCGCACCGTGTCGTTGAACTGGCGGACGCTGCCGAACCCGGCCGCGAACGCGATCTCGGCCATCCCGAGCCCGGTGGTCTCGATCAGGATCCGGGCGGTCTGGGCGCGCTGCGCCCGGGCCAGCGCGAGCGGGCCGGCCCCCAACTCGGCGCGGAGCATCCGGTGCAGGTGTCGCTCGGTGTAGCCGAGCCGGGTGGCCAGCCCGGGCACCCCGTCGCGGTCGACCACCCCGTCGGCGATCAGCCGCATGGCCCGGCCCACCACGTCCGCCCGGACGTCCCACTCCGGCGAGCCCGGGGCGGCGTCGGGGCGGCACCGGCGGCAGGCCCGCAGCCCGGCCGACTGGGCGGCGGCGGCCGACGGGAAGAACCGGACGTTGCGCCGCTTCGGCGTCGTCGCCGGGCAGGACGGCCGGCAGTAGATCCCGGTCGACGTCACGCCCGTGTAGAACCAGCCGTCGAATCGCTGGTCGCGGCTGTCCACGGCCCGGTAGCACCGCTCGAAGTCCAACTCCACGCCACCGATGATGCCCGCAGCTCACCTGCGGCGGCTCGCGGGAATCGGACCTGAGCGTCCGGACACCCGGCGGCCCCTCCACCCCTCGTCTCGGTGCGGTGCGCGGGTAGCCCGCGCGGGGCCACCGGGCGTCCGCTGTCGTCAACGC
>NZ_SMKJ01000346.1:0-6529 GCF_004348615.1 Micromonospora sp. KC207 | reverse complement strand
TTCAGCGCATTGGAGGGTGGGTCGAGGTTGAGCAGCCTCTGCGCGCGGGGCGGGTTGGGCTTGCCGCCGGGCCACTGGTGGCCGGCGTCGGTGATGGTGATCAGCTCGACGCTGCGCCCGCCGGGGCAGGTCGCGGCGGTCCGGACGACCGGGCCGGCGGTGGTGGTCTTCGGCTCGCCGCAGTCGTCGACGGCGCGCCATCGGGCGGCCAGCTCTGGGGCGGGCGGCCCGTCGATCTTCACCGGGTTGCGGCCGGTGCCACCGTTGTCGCGCTTGCCCGGGCCGCCACCGTAGGGCATGGTCTTGTCGAGCTTGCCCTGGATGTGTAGCACCGACACCGGCTTCGGGTCGGTGCACTGCCCGGTGAGCGTGGTAGCCACCGCGCCGACGGCGGCGAAGATCGTGGTGTCGCAGACCAGCTTGAACGCCAGCAGGCCGCCGTTGGAAATCCCGGAGACGTAGGTGCGGGCGGGGTCGACCGGAAGGCTCTCGCCCACGGTGCGAACCAGCTCCGTGATGAACTTGACGTCGTCGACACCCTCGCGGGCGGGTGCGCCGCAGCACTCGCGTCCGACCGCCCAGGCCCGGTTGATTCCGTCTGGGAAGACGACCACGAAGCCGTTGCGGTCAGCCTCCTCAGTCCACCCGTACGCCTCCTCGGCCTGCTCGCCGGTGCCGGCCGCGCCGTGCAGCATGACCACGAGCGGGACCGGGTCGGTCAGCTTCGCCGAGGCGGGCCGGTACAGCCGGTAGGTGCGGTCGCGCCCCTCAACGGTCAGGGTGCGCTCGGAGGTGCCGACGGGCACACTGGCTGCCTGCCCGTCGGATGCCTGGTCGGTTGCCGGCCCGCGGTCGCCGGCCCCGCCGCCGTCCCGAGAGCAGCCGGCGAGCAGGGTCAGCCCGACGAGGAGCGCGAGCGCTCCGGCGAGTCGGACGGCGGCGGGGGAGGGCGACGCCCGGCGGAACCGACCGCCGGGCGCCCCGGTGTCAGGGCGAAAAACGGAAAAAGTCGTCATATGAACACTTTCGCCCGTGAATGTTCGAGGAATGTCAGGAACGGGCCAGGGTTCGGCAAGGCTGCCGACCGCCGGTGTGGGTCAGCGGCCGTCCCTGAGCCGGATCAGCTCCCAGCCACCCTCGGGAACGTCGTCGTTCGGGTCGGTACGCAGGTTCATCGGGTTCGCCGTGCCCAGGTAGATGGTCGAGCCGTCGGTGACCATGTTGCGCACCCCGTAGTTCAGGTAGTTGCCCACCCCGGTGTCGCTGATCGTAGTCGCAGCCTTCCGGGTCGACGAGAACGAGTAAAGGTCACCGCCGTACACCGCCTCGGGGATCTCAGCGGTGGCCCGTGCGCCGGCCGGCGCCGCCGCCACGGCCGGGGCCTTGGCCAGCACGTCCCCCATCTGCGGCGACAGGCCGAGCTGGGCGGCGGTCTGCTGGCCGAGCTCCTTGGCGAGGTAGCTCCAGTCCATGGTGCCGATGTAGAGCTTCCCGCCGGCCACGGTCATCTTCCAGGTGTAGTTGTTGTACGGGTTACCGAAGCCGGCGTCGCCGAACTTCGGGGTGTAGTTGGTCGACTTCTTGGTCCACGCCCCGACCCCGCCGTTGGCCTCCGGGTCGTAGGCGGGCAGTTCGGTCGCGCCGTAGAGCATCTCTACCTTCTGGTTCGAGGAGCCGAAGCCCTTGCCCCGGTAGATGCTGATCGCCCGCTGGGTGTTCTGGGCCGTCGCGGTTTTCCCGGCCTCGTCCGCTGGCGGGTAGAGGGACAGATGCAGGGTGGTGGCCTTCATGGGCACGTGCATGGTGCCCCAGTACAGGTAGCCGCCGTAGGAGGCCAGGCCGCCAAGGCCGTAGGTGTGGGCGGTCACCACGTCCGGCTCGTAGCTGCTGACGTTCCACACCTGCTGCCAGGCGTTCGTGTCGTCCGGGGTGAGGCCCGGCTCGCCGGCCCTGAGCTTAGGGCTCATCCACACCGAGGCGATGCTCGCCGGCGCCGGCGTCGGTGCCGCAGCGTCCGCCCCGAGTTCCTCGGTCGATCCCGGCCAGGTGGTGACGAAGATCCGTCCGTCGTGGACGGTCAGGTCGGCCGCCTGCGCAGGTAGGACCGCCACCTCGACGAAGCTGAACGGGTCGGTCTTGCTGCCCGTCCAACGCAGCACGTGGCCACGGTTGCCGCCGTTGTTGCCGACGCCCACCCCGGCGTACAGCGCGCCCTCGGCCACCGTGAAGTGCCGGATGTTGCCGTATGCGGGGAAGTTGCGCGAGCCCAGGTAGGCCCCCGTGTCGGTGTCGAAGGCGAAGAGGTTGATGCTCTCACCCAACGCCGGACCACCCAGCAGCGCGACGCCGCCGTAGTTGCCGGCGGCCCGGATGCCGACCGTGCCCTGGAGCCGGTTGGTGTCGTCGGGCGAGGCGGCCTTCACCAGATCGGTCTTCTCGGTGAGCTGGTTCGAACTCATGTTGTAGGTGTACAGCCGCGGAGTGCGGTGGTCGCCCAGCTTGACCGGCAACTCCGGGTTGTGCTGGGCGATCTGGCTCTCGCCGTACTCGCAGACCCAGTCGGCGTTCTGGAAGGGTACGGTGTTCTCCAGTGTTCGACCGCTGGTCAGGCAGTTGACGTTCGCTCCGGTGCCGAAGAACAGCGTCCTGTCGGCGCGGGTCATCCCCCACAGGTACGCCTGGTTGACCTTGGCCTGTCCGGTGGCGCAGGGCGGGCCCGCCGGGTACGGCTGCCCGATCCCGGCAAAGCACTCTTCGGACTGGGCCTTGGCAAGCACCTGCGTGGTGGGCTGGCCGCCGGCCGCCCCGGTGGCACCGAGCGGCGCGGCGAGCGCCGCCGAAGGAATGGCCAGCGCGGGCCCGAGCCCGAGCACGGCAACGGCGGCTAACAGCCGCCGGGCGGAGATCCGGAGTGGATTCACCAACTGCCTCTCTTTCCTGCAAAGAATGGTGGGACACCTGCGGCCGTGGCCCGGCGGTCCGGGCCACGGCGCGCGGGAGACGGGGGTGCGGCGGTTTAGGCGGCGGCGGGCTCGGGCTTGCGGGCCGGGGCGACGACCCGCCCGGCGACCTGCTCGGCCCACTGAGCGGCGTCGGGGAACTCCAGGTACTCGCCGAGCTGCGTCAGCTCACCGACCGGGTCGGCTACCAGGTCCTCGTAGCGCATCCGCAGCAGGTGCTCCGGCGGCACGTCGGCCAGCGCCTGGTCGGCCTGGCTGGTCATGAACGCGCACAGCCCGAGGTAGCGGCGCATGTCCTCGCCGCGCTCGCGCAGCGCGTCGGCGGTCAGCCGGTGCGGCAGGAACGGCTGGAGGTCCTCCGGCACCTCCTGGCCGTCGGTGACCCGGAACGGGTCCAGGCCGCAGCGGCCCAGGAACTCCACCCGGAGCTGGATGAGCTGGAAGGACGAGTGCCGGCTCATCGACTTGGCCGTGTCCTCCCGGTTCCGGGTCAGGTACACGATCTTGCAGTTCGGAAAGCCTTTCAGCAGGTGCGGCGCCAGGTGGCTGGAGCCGCCGGAGCGCTCCACCCAGCGTGTCTTGCCGGTGAGGGTGGCCAGCAAATCCAGGAAGTCGCTGTGGTGCCGGGCCACCGACTGGGTGCCGAAGCCCGGAACCCGCGCGGCGAGCTGGTCGAACAGCGCGTCCGGGTCGTCGGTGAGCTTCGACAGGGTGATGGCCAGGATCCGGGGCAGTTCCGTCATCCGGCCGGCCCACCGACCGGTGGCCGGGTAACGGACCTCCTTGGGCGGCAGCCCGATTCGGAACAGGGTGGCCAGCTCCGGTTTGGGGCTGGCCAGCACCGCCCAGTACTCGGCGCCGGTGATCACCTCGGCGCTGCGTGCCCAGGGCGTCACCGACATGAAGAACTCCTGGGCCGAGAGCGTGTCGGGCTGCTCGTGGATCAGGTCGGACAGCAGCGTCGAGCCGCAACGTCCGTTGCTGATGATGATCGACCGACCCGTGATCGGGTTGTCCATCGAAAGACCTCCTGGATGTCGCGCTGTCATGTGGTGACGGGTGGGGCCACTTCGATCCCGCACTCCTCGCCCAGCCAGGCGAGGACGTGCCGGCGGACCGAGTCGGGCCGGTCGATCAGGACAGAGTGCTTCTGGTCGGGCAGGACGACGACCCGGGTCTGCGGCAGCAGCCCGCGTACGGCCGGGGCCAGCTCGCCCACCGCCGAGTCGCCGCCGTACAGGCACAGCACCGGGCAGGCGATCGCGGCGATCGCGTCGCGCGCCGGCAGCCGGCTGGCCGGCAGCTCCGCTGCCAGCGTGGTGTCGGCGAGCATCCTGCCGGTGTCGGCGGCCCGGCGGGCGGCGATACGGCCCCGGGCCGCGCCGATCTCGGCCAGCGCCCCCTCGCGGGGCAGCCGGGCGGCGACCCGCTCCAGCCGCATCCGCACCCGGCTCATCCACTCCGGCGTCGGCGGGGACGACTCCACGGCCACGATGCCGGCCACCCGGTCCGGGTGGCGCGCGGCGTAGCCGAAGGCGATGGTCCCGCCGAACGAGTTGCCGAGCAGCAGCAGCGGGCCCGTGACGTCCAGCTCGACCAGGAGCGCCGCCAGGTCGTCGACGAAGTCGTCGAGGGCGTACCCGGTGGCCGGGCGGTCGCTGCGGCCGTGGCCGCGCAGGTCGTACAGGACGGTCGGGAAGCCGGCCCGGCTCAGCGGCTCGGCCATGGTGAAGTACCAGCTCGCCATGGTGTCCGAGGCCATGCCGTGGATGAGCACCGCCGTCGGCGTCGGACCGGTCCGGCCCACCGGGGCCGGACCGGCGGGATCGAGCCGCTGTACGTGCAGCTCGATCCCGTTCGCCCGCACCATCGTCACCGGCTGCCCGCCGGGACCCCGTCGCCCTCCAGCGAGTTGGCGATGTGCTCGACGAGCTGGCCGACCCGCAGCTCGCCCACCGTCTCCAGGTCCAGCTTGGCGACGAAGTGGGCGAAGTTCACGGTGTCGCCGTAGCGGGCCTGGAGCCGGCCGGCGAGCGAGACGACGTCGATGCTCTCCATGCCCAGGTCGTCGCGGAACGTGGTGTCCATGGAGATGACCTGGTCGGTCGCGAAGTCGCCCAGTACGGCGTTGATCATCTCGGTGAGGTCGGCGAGGATGCTGTCCTGGGCCGCGGCCATGGTAGTTGCTCCTTCTACTGATCCGGTGGGGTGACCTGCTGTCGGGGTGGGCCGGCCGGTCGGTCGGCCCGGTCGGTCGTTCACGGTCGGGACACCCCGGGCGGGGTGGCGGGGTCCGGCTCCGGACCCCAGGTCCAGGCAACGACGTACCGCCGGGTCGGCAGGTCCTCGGGGTTGTCGACCTCCCGGTGACCCACCCGGTACGCGCGCCCGGCGACCTCGACGGTCAGCACGGAGTCGGTGGCCTCGCGCACCTGGAACCGGCGCGGCTTGCCGTCCAGCCCCGTGCCCTCCGCCTTGCCGACGGCCTCCTTCGCGGCCCAGAACCGAGTGAACCACAGCCGCCGCGTGGCGGCGTCCCCGCCGGCCAGCGACGCCAGCAGCGCCGCCTCGCCGTCGGTGAGGGCGAAGCCGAACGTGCTGTCCGGGTGGTCGGTGATCTCGGCGACGTCGATGCCGACGCCCGGCGTGGCGGCCGGCGAACCGGCGGGACGCAACCGCGCGATCGCCACCCCGATCTCGGCGCAGTGCGCGAGGGAGACGTCACAGTCGTCGAGGCCGCGACCGGGCCGACCGCGCACCCACGGCCGCCCGTCGGGGTCGTTGCCGACGGTGAGCTCGATCGGGTAGATGTCGGTGTGGCCCTGCTCCCACAGCCGGGACCGCACCGCGTCCTTGGCCGCGATCCGGCCGAGCATCCACTGCTTGCGGGTCTTGGCCGGGTGCCGCTCGTACTCGGCGTAGGCCGCGCCGCCGAGGATGCCCCGGGCCGCCATGCCCCGGGTGACCAGGTCGGTCCAGCAGTCGAAGGCCATCGTCCAGCCCTCCGGCTGGAAGTGCGACATCGGGTACCGCTCGGGGAAGCGCTCCGCGACCCGGGCCTGCGGGTGGCTGTCGAACCGACGGTCGACGGCCCCCTCGATCTGCGCCCACACCCGCCCCTGATAGCTGAGCTGGGTGTCGGCGACGAGCTTCCCGTCGTCGATGGACCGCACCCGGGCGACGCAGACGAACGCGCGGCCGGCCGGCGGGGGCGGCCCGAAGAACCGGACCCGGCCCAGCCCCACCGGCAGCGCCACCGTCCGGAACGGCTGGGTGGTGATCAGCCAGTTGCCGATGAGCTGGAGCGCGTTGTCCAGCAGGGCGCCGGGCGGCACCGGGGCGGTGACGATGCCCCGTACGTGCATGTCGCCGAGCGCGTGCACCTCGGTCACGCCCTGGAACTGCGGGCCGTGGAACATCAGCCGCTCCGCGTACATCTCGGCGGCGCCGAGGGTGGGCGGGCGTTCGGTGGCCGGGTCGTGGGTCCAGACCTCCGGCGGTGCCAGGTACGCGGGCCCGACCTCGATCGTGGCCCGGGCGTACCCGGCGAAGGCGACCGAGTAGAGGTT
>NZ_SMKJ01000345.1:0-6544 GCF_004348615.1 Micromonospora sp. KC207 | reverse complement strand
GTACCGGTATCACGCGAAAGGGGGCCGGCGGCCGGCGTCGAAAGGCAATGCGCACCGCCGCAACGCCCGGTGGGGCATCCCCGGACGGCTCGCCGCCGGCCTTGCGACACTCAGTGGCCACGGAAACCGGTTGATGCCGTCGGAGTGCCAGGAACGCAAGGCCGGGGCCGCCGCCCCGGGCCGATGGTTGGAGGGACCCCTGCTCCAACGAATGCGTCAACAGGGGGCCCTTCCCTCACTTTGGCTGCACCAGCTCGACGAGGACGCCGCCGGCGTCCTTCGGGTGGACGAAGTTGATCCGGGAGTCCGCAGTGCCCCGGCGGGGAGTCTCGTAGAGCAGCCGTAGTCCGCGCTCGCGCAGCGCCGCGCACGCCGCGTCGATGTCGACCACCGTGTACGCCACCTGCTGCACGCCGGGCCCGTTGCGGTCCAGGAACTTGGCGATGGTCGCTTCCGGGGTCAGCGGGGCGAGCAACTGCACGCAGCCGCCCTCGACGGTCGGCCCGACCGCCAACATCGCCTCGCGGACGCCCTGCTCGGTGTTGGTCTCGGTGTGCACGCAGCGCATCCCGAAGGTGCGCTGGTAGAAGTCGATCGCGGCGTCGAGGTCGGCGACGGCGATCCCGACGTGGTCGATGCGGCGCAGGCCGATGTCTGTGACGAAGTCGGCAGCGGGCTCGACGGGGGAGTTCTCAGCCATGGCGTTAGTCTGACCGAACACCCGTGCAACCGAACAATCGTTAAGTTTTACGGCTCGGCATCCCCCTCGGAGGCAGGCACATGGCTTCGGTGATCGTCAGCGGCGCGCGGACCCCGATGGGGCGTTTGCTCGGCAACCTCAAGGATCTGCCCGCCACGAAGCTCGGCGGCGTCGCGATCAAGGCCGCGCTGGAGCGCGCCGGAGTGGCCCCCGAGCAGGTGCAGTACGTCATCATGGGCCAGGTCCTGCAGGCCGGCACCGGGCAGATCCCGGCCCGGCAGGCCGCGGTCGAGGCCGGCATCCCGATGTCCGTGCCGGCACTGACGATCAACAAGGTCTGCCTCTCCGGCCTGGACGCGATCGCCCTGGCCGACCAGCTGATCCGGGCCGGCGAGTTCGACATCGTGGTGGCCGGCGGCATGGAGTCGATGACCAACGCCCCGCACCTGCTGCGCGGTCAGCGCGTCGGCTACAAGTACGGCGACGTCACGATCTCCGACCACATGGCCCTCGACGGGCTGACGGACGCCTGGGACTGCTGCTCGATGGGCGAGTCCACCGAGCGGCACGGCGCGCGGCACGGCATCACCCGCACCGAGCAGGACGCCTTCGCCGCCGCCAGCCACCAGCGGGCCGCCGCCGCGCAGAAGAACGGCCACTTCGCCGACGAGATCGTCCCGGTGACCATCCCGCAGCGCAAGGGCGACCCGGTGGTGATCAGCGAGGACGAGGGCATCCGCCCGGACACCACCGTCGAGTCGCTGGGCCGGTTGCGCCCGGCGTTCGCCTCCGACGGCACGATCACCGCCGGCAGCGCCTCGCCGATCTCCGACGGGGCCGCAGCCGTCGTCGTGATGGCCAAGGCCAAGGCCAAGGAGCTGGGGCTGACCTGGCTGGCCGAGATCGGCGCGCACGGCAACGTGGCGGGCCCGGACAATTCCCTGCACTCGCAGCCCTCCAACGCGATCAGCCACGCCCTGCGCAAGGACGGCCTGGGCGTGGAGGACCTCGACCTCATCGAGATCAACGAGGCGTTCGCCGCGGTGGGCATCCAGTCCATGCGGGACCTGGGGGTCAGCGCCGAGAAGGTGAACGTCAACGGCGGCGCTATCGCACTCGGGCACCCGATCGGCATGTCCGGGGCCCGGCTGGTGCTCACCCTCGCCCTGGAACTCAAGCGGCGCGGCGGCGGCACCGGCGCGGCGGCGCTCTGCGGCGGCGGCGGCCAAGGCGACGCCCTGATCATCCGCGTTCCCAACCCCGGCGAGCAGCCGTGAGCGTGAGGAGTGAGCGGGGTGTGCGAGCCCCGCAGTCGCGAACGAAGATCGCACCGTGAGCGTGAGGAGTGAGCGGGGTGTGCGAGCCCCGCAGTCGCGAACGAAGATCGCACCGTGAGCGGAGCGGTCGAGCGGGCCACGGCCGCCGGCGTGGCGTCGGTCCGCCGGAGCCGGGACGTGCCGATGCTCGTGGAGCGGGCCCGCGCCGGTGACCCGCGCGCCGTGGCCCGGCTGATCACCCTGGTCGAGTCCGGCGACGAGGTGCTGCCCCGGGTGGCGGCGGCGCTGGCCTCGTACGCGGGTCAGGCCCAGGTGGTCGGGCTGACCGGGTCTCCCGGGGTGGGCAAGTCGACCACCACCAACGAGCTGGTCCGGGCGCTGCGCTCCCGCGGGCACCGGGTCGGGGTGCTGGCCGTCGACCCGTCCAGCCCGTTCACCGGCGGGGCGATCCTCGGCGACCGGGTCCGGATGCAGGACCACGCCACCGACCCGGGGGTCTACATCCGGTCGATGTCCAGCCGGGGTCACCTCGGCGGCCTGTCGGCGGCGACCCCGCAGGCGGTGCGGGTGCTGGAGGGCGCCGGCTGCGACGTGGTGTTGGTGGAGACCGTCGGTGTGGGGCAGGCCGAGGTGGAGGTCGCCTCGCTGGCTGACACCACGCTGGTGCTGCTCGCCCCCGGTATGGGCGACGCGATCCAGGCGGTCAAGGCGGGGATCCTGGAGATCGCCGACGTCTTCGTGGTGAACAAGGCCGACCGGGACGGCGCCGACGCCACCGTCCGCGACATCCAGGGCATGATCGCCCTCGGTGAGCGCGGCCCGGGCGAGTGGCGACCGCAGGTGGTCCGGTCGGTCGCCGCGCGTGGCGAGGGCATCGACGACATCGCCGCCGCGATCGACAAGCACCGCGACTGGCTGGAGCGCCACGACGAGCTGCGCCGCCGCCGGCAGGCGCGGGCCGCCGCCGAGATCGAGGCGATCGCGCTGGGCGTGCTGCGGGCCCGGATCGGTTCGCTGCGCGACGGTACGGAGCTGCCGGCGCTCGCCGCGAAGGTGGCCGAGGGGGCGCTCGACCCGTACGCCGCCGCCGACGAGCTGCTGGCACAGATCGGCACCGGATGAGTCCGGCGCGGTGAGTGTCGCGTCGGTGTGGATTCTGTCGGGCTGAGCGGGTCGACGAGGCGGCGGTGCCCTGGCCACGTTGTCGGCCCGCGGAGCGCGCCCGACGTCCGCTCTCCGATCCGCGGTGGTCAGCGGATGCGGAGCCCTTCCAGCAGGCGGGTGAGTGCGGCGCAGGTCTGCTCCAGCGCGTGCGGACTGGTCGTCGTGGCGAGCCAGAGCGCGGCCTCGTTCATCGCGCCGGAGAGCAGGTGGGCCAGCGGCGTGACCGGCTGCGCCGCGAGCGTTCCGTCGGCGATCAGGTCGGCGAGCGCCTCGGCGAGGTGGTGCGCCGAGGCCGCCTCGTCGAAGGCGCGCCAGTCGGCCCAGCCCAGTACCGCCGGCCCGTCGACCAGCATGATCCGCTGAACCTGCGGGGCGGTGCTCGCGGTGAGGAACGCCCGGCAGCCCGCCGTCAGCCGTGCCCAGGGGTCGTGCTGCGCCTCGGCGGCCGCGACGACCTGCGCGGCGACCTCCTGCTGTACCAGCTCCAGAACCGCCCGGAAGAGGTCGGCCTTGCCGGCGAAGTGGTGGTACAGCGCGCCTTTCGTCACGCCGGCGGCGGCGACGATCTGGGCGAGGCCGACCGCCCCGTACCCGTGCGTCGCGAAGAGTCGCCGGCTCTCGCGCACCAGTGCGTGCCGGGTCTGCTCCCGCTGCTCCGCCCTACGCATGTGTTCCCGCCCGTCGCCTGCGGCCCCGCCGCACCAACTATTGACATACCGATGGTACGCCAATAGCGTAGCTCACATACCGACGGTATGTGAACGGAGTGATCATGCTCTTGACCAGCTTCTACCCGGTGATTTGCACGACTCGGCTGAAGGAGTCGCACGCGTTCTACGCCGACTGGTTCGGCTTCGAGACCACCTTCGAGGCGGACTGGTATGTGAGCCTGCGTCGCCCGGGGCCGGTGCCGTGCGAACTCGGGCTTCTGGACCACACTCATCCGACGATCCCGAACGGGTACCGCAAGCCGGTGGACGGGCTGCTGCTCAACGTCGAGGTGCCCGATGTGGATGCCCAGTGGCGGCGGCTCGTCGTCGAGGGCGGGCTGCGGGTCGAGCTGGACCTGCGTAGTGAGGACTTCGGGCAGCGGCACTTCGTCGTGGCGGACCCCAACGGGGTGTTGGTCGACGTCATCACGCCGATCGAACCGACGGGGGAGTATGTCGAGCGGTACATCGACCGCTAGTACGCTCGCACCGCCTCACGCCGTGGGGCGGGTGACGTGGTGGGAGAAGGCATGAGCGACGAGGCGACGCGGGAACTGCGGGTGACGCCGGACGCGGTTGCGGGCGGGACGACGCACGTCTCCGACGAGGTGGTGGAGAAGATCGCGGTGGCCGCCGCCCGGTCGGTGCCCGGCGTGGTGGAGCTCGGCGGGGACGTGGCCCGGTTCTTTAACGCGGTGCTCGACAAGGTCGGTCTGGACCAGGTCGGTGACGCGCGAAGGGGCTGCTCGGCGCATGTCACCAACGGCGCGGCCGTGGTCAACCTGGTGCTGGTGATCTCGGTGGGGCAGTCGGTGCCGCAGGTGACCGAGGCGGTGCGGGCGGCGATCTCGGCGGCGGTCGAGGCGTACGGGCTGCGGGTCGACGAAATCAACATCCGGGTGGACGACGTGGCGATGGAGGTGCCCCCGGCCTGAGTTCGTTACCGACGGGTACGAACTTCCTTAGCGATCGTTCAGGGCGGCGTTCTACACTCGGATCCTCAGCCGAGGACCCGAGGAGGAGCGCCGCGGATGGACGCCGACGAGATCGCCGCCGGACGGGCCCGCTGGCAGGCCCGCTACGACGCCGCGCGCAAGCGGGACGCGGACTTCACCACCCTGTCCGGGATGACCGTGGATCCGGTGTACGGCCCCCCGGAGGGGATGGCGTACCCGGGCTTCGAGCGGATCGGCTGGCCGGGCGAGTACCCGTACACCAGGGGCCTGCACCCCACCGGCTACCGGGGGCGGACCTGGACCATCCGGCAGTTCGCCGGCTTCGGCAACGCCCGGCAGACCAACGAGCGCTACAAGATGATCCTCGGTGCCGGCGGCGGCGGCCTCTCCGTGGCGTTCGACATGCCCACCCTGATGGGGCGGGACTCCGACGACCCGCAGGCCCTCGGCGAGGTCGGGCACTGCGGGGTGGCCGTCGACTCGGCCGCCGACATGGAGGTGCTCTTCGACGGCATCGACCTGGCCGGCGTCACCACCTCGATGACCATCTCCGGCCCGGCTGTGCCGGTCTTCTGCATGTACCTGGTCGCCGCCGAGCGGCAGGGCGCCGACCTGTCCACCCTGGACGGGACCCTCCAGACGGACATCTTCAAGGAGTACATCGCGCAGAAGGAGTGGCTCTTCGACCCCGAGCCGCACCTGCGCCTGATCGGCGACCTGATGGAGTACTGCGCGCGCGAGATCCCCCGGTACAAGCCGCTGTCCGTCTCCGGGTACCACATCAGGGAGGCCGGTGCGACGGCCGCGCAGGAGCTGGCGTACACCCTCGCCGACGGGTTCGGCTACGTCGAGCTGGGGCTGTCGCGTGGGCTGGACGTCAACGTCTTCGCCCCGGGGTTGAGCTTCTTCTTCGACTCCCACGTGGACTTCTTCGAGGAGATCGCCAAGTTCCGGGCCGCCCGCCGGATCTGGGCCCGGTGGCTGCGCGACGTCTACGGCGCCACCAGCGAGAAGGCGCTCTGGCTGCGGTTCCACACCCAGACCGCCGGGGTGTCGCTGACCGCCCAGCAGCCGGTCAACAACGTCGTACGCACCGCCGTCGAGGCGCTCGCCGCAGTGCTCGGCGGGACCAACTCGCTGCACACCAACGCCCTCGACGAGACCCTCGCGCTGCCCACCGACGAGTCTGCCGAGATCGCCCTGCGTACCCAGCAGGTGCTGATGGAGGAAACCGGCGTGGTGAACGTGGCCGACCCGCTCGGCGGTTCCTGGTACGTCGAGGCGCTCACCGACAAGATCGAGGCCGAGGCGGAGGAGATCTTCGCCCGGATCCGGCAGCTCGGCGGCGACGGTCCGCACCGGATCGGCCCGATGACCTCCGGCATCCTGCGCGGCATCGAGGACGGCTGGTTCACCGGCCACATCGCCGAGTCCGCCTTCGTCTACCAGCAGGCCCTCGAGAAGGGCGACAAGAGGATCGTCGGCGTCAACTGCCACACCGGCACGATCGCCAAGAACCTGGAGATCCTGCGCATCTCGCACGAGGTGGAGGTGGAGCAGCGCCGGGTGCTCGCCGAGCGCAAGGCGGCCCGCGACGAGCCGGCGGTTCGGGCGGGGGTGGCCCGGATGGTCGAGGTCAGCCGCACCGGGGAGAACATGATCCCGGCCATGCTCGACGCCGTCCGCGCCGAGGCCACCCTCGGCGAGATCTGCGACGCCCTCCGCGCCGAATGGGGC